>NZ_AEJZ01000006.1:0-74557 GCF_000208525.1 Escherichia sp. TW14182 | reverse complement strand
CGCAGGCGGGATTGTTGGAGAGCTTTTTCATCATCCCCGCCATAAAGCCGACTTCACGACCACCAACGCCGATATCGCCCGCCGGAACGTCGGTATCTGCACCCAGATGACGGTACAGTTCGGTCATCAGCGCCTGGCAAAAACGCATCACTTCGCCTTCACTTTTCCCTTTTGGATCAAAATCACTGCCGCCTTTACCACCGCCCATCGGCAGGGTAGTCAGGGCATTTTTAAAGGTTTGTTCGAAGCCGAGGAATTTAAGAATGGAGAGATTTACGGACGGATGGAAACGCATACCGCCTTTATACGGGCCAATGGCGGAGCTGAACTGGACACGCCAGGCACGGTTAACTTGTACCTGATTGCGATCATCAACCCACACCACGCGAAACTGGATCACGCGCTCCGGTTCAACCAGGCGCTCCAGTAACGACATCTGGCGATATTTTGGATTTTGTTCAAGAAAAGGCCAGAGAGTGGTCATTACTTCACGAACGGCTTGCGCGAACTCGGTTTGATTCGGGTCGCGCTTTTGGACATGGTTGAGGAATGACTCCAGAGAATATGTCTGATCCATAGATATAAAACCCTTATATATTAATACGATTGTGCTTATGTTGTTTATGTCATGTGCTTTTGCAGTTTTTGACTATACCATCAAGAATGTGACGGTAAGCAAGAAAAAAATGAAACCGGAAAGCAAATTAATAATGTGTGGTAGTTATAAAAGTCACCTAATGTCAGGTGCGTTTTATCAGACCTGAAAAAACGGGCGCATTTTCAAGAGTGGAGCGTAGGCGGATAAGGCGTTCACGCCGCATCCGGCTACCAGATGCTAAAGTTTTTCCGCCTGGTAACCGTTATCAGTAGCAGAGGCAACGAAAAATAAGGAGTTTCCTGTGAGTCGAACATTACTCGCCGTAGCGTTGGTATTTCCATTATTTGCGCTGGCTAACCCGCAATACCGTCCGGATGTGGAAGTGAATGTGCCGTCGGAGGTGTTTAGTTCTGGCGGGAAATCGGCGCAGCCCTGTAACCAGTGCTGCGTTTATCAGGATCAAAATTATTCGGAGGGCGCAGTGATTAAAGCGGAGGGGATACTGCTGCAATGCCAGCGGGATGACAAAACCATTAGCACCAATCCGCTGGTCTGGCGGCGCGTAAAGCCATAAACGCATGAAGTAGTGGAATATCAGCAGGAGCCAGCGGATATTGCAATGCTTCCTCTGGCAGACACCAGACCAGCGCCTGATGTTCGTGTGCCTGTAACGTACCGTGGAAGTCCGGTACGTGCCAGGCATGAAGATGGATAATCCGGCCAGACACTTCCCGCTGATGGCTGGCAACATATTCACCAACCGTTGCGTCAATGCCCAGTTCTTCGCGCAATTCCCGTACCAGCGCCTGTGGCTGACTTTCATCCGCCTCGACTTTGCCACCGGCAAACTCCCATAACCCCGCCTGATCGCTATGGGCGGGGCGTTGTGCGAGTAAAATTTTGCCATCCCGTTCGATAATGGCGGCAACAACTTCAATCATTTTCATAAATTACCCACGGTCGAATACAGGAAAAATGTCATAATATCCGCAGTGTTGCCCGATCAGAAGGGCTTTATATGTAAGGAGTACCTGTGTTAGACCGCCATCTTCATCCGCGAATTAAACCGTTGTTGCATCAGTGTGTGCGGGTTCTTGATAGACCCGGTATAACGCCAGATGGTTTAACGTTAGTGGGGTTTGCCATCGGCGTGCTGGCCTTGCCGTTTCTGGCACTGGGATGGTATCTGGCGGCGCTGATTGCCATTTTGCTCAACAGGTTGCTTGATGGACTGGACGGCGCGCTGGCGAGGCGCAGAGGGTTAACTGACGCAGGCGGTTTTCTTGATATTTCTCTCGATTTTCTCTTTTACGCGCTGGTGCCGTTCGGGTTTATTCTCGCCGCACCGGAACAAAATGCGCTGGCGGGCGGCTGGCTGCTGTTTGCGTTTATTGGCACGGGCAGCAGTTTTCTCGCATTTGCTGCGCTGGCGGCGAAACATCAGATTGATAACCCCGGTTATGCACATAAGTCGTTTTACTATCTGGGGGGATTAACCGAAGGCAGCGAGACGATTTTGCTGTTTATTCTGAGTTGCCTCTTTCCGGCCTATTTTCCGTGGTTGGCATGGGTATTTGGCGCGCTGTGCTGGATGACAACATTTACGCGAGTGTGGAGTGGGTATCTGACGCTGAAGTCGCTTCAGCGTCAGTAATTGCCGTGTTATTTGCTACTGTCCGGGGCGCGTTCACCGGTTGCTACCGGATTTTTCGGATCGCTGCTCCATTCATACCAGCCGCCATCGTAAACGGAGACATTCTTCCAGCCCATCGCGCGCGCATACATAAAGGTTTCTGAGGCGCGCCAGCCGGTGCCGCAATAGAACGAGACTTGTTGATCTGGCCGGATATTCCATTCTTTCCACATTGCCGCGACGTCATCCGCAGTACGCATGGTGCCGTCCGGATTATGGAAATCTTCCATATGCGTTGAGTCGCTGCCTGCATGACCCCAACGAGCACCTGGGATATCTCCTTTTGGCTTGATGTAGTCATAGCCGCTGGTGGTGCCAATAAATTCAGCCCATGAACGAACGCTTACCAGTGAAGCATCCTGACGATGCAGCAGTCCACGTGCCTGCTCCATATCGAGCATCAGTTGCGGTTGCGCCGGGATCTTCACGCCGAAGTCAGGTTCCGGCTTCACTTTCGGTGGCGTACCGCGCTCAACGGGCAGCCCCGCATCGGACCAGGTTTGCCAGCCGCCGTCCAGAAGGCGTACATCTTTCACGCCTGCGTACAGCATAATCTGCGCCACACGTGCTGCTGCGTAAACGTCTCGCCCGTACAGAATGACCGTGGTGTCATGGCGAATGCCGTGTTTTGCCAGCATCGCTTTCAGTTGCTCATCGGAAACTTTGTTCCACAGCGGTTCGCTTTCAACTTCGTTGGTATCGATGTAGTCAGCGCCGGGAATATGGCTGATAAGGTAAAACTTTGGTGCGCCCCAGGCTGCTTCAATGACTTTCCAGTCACCGGCAGGTTTTGCCGTAACCTCTTTACCTTGTTGCAGGTCATGCAGCCATTGCGGATAAACCAGTTGCTCAAAGTGCGGCAATTTTTGCAGGCGGGAAGGTTCGCTGAGCGCGTCACTCAGGATGGAGATATGCGTAAAGCCTGCTTTTTGCAGACGCGTTTTGACGGCGTCGACGTCTTTGTCATTACCGTATAACGCCACCGGCACATCGGTTTTCAGGTTATGCTGCTTGATCCACTCGTTGAGCTGTTCGGCGCTCATTTTGTCGAGCCAGCTTGCAGAAAGGTTTAAGGCGGCAGGCTCATGACCGGAAGGGCCATTTAAAGTTTGTGGCCAGCCGTTATAAAACGCGCTGGGGCGAGTATCTATCGCTTTGCCATTTTGTTGTTGAAGCTGGTCAAGAGTAAGAGGCTTCGCCAGTTCAGCGGCCCACGAAGAAGCGCAAGCCAGCCCTAAAGCCATTGCCAGCGCGGTCATTTGAGAAACACGTTTCATCGAAAATCCCGACATTGTAGTTTTGAGTGCGCCATTCTGAACTGACGCATTGAGAAAAACTTTGCGTTATCGCAGTTTGTTGTAATTTTCTGACCACTGCGCCATATCCAGAACAGAACTATCAGGAGGAACATCCTGGAGATCGTGAGTTACCTGAACGACGGGGATCGCCAGGGCGCGAACTTCGCTGAACACCCACTGGCGAAAATTATCGCGCAGAGCCACATCAAGACGGCTGAACGGTTCATCGAGTAATAATGCTTTGGGTTGGGCGAGAAGGGCGCGTAGCAGAGCTACCCGTGCCCGCTGACCACCAGACAGAGTTGTCGGATCCTGATGGAAAGTATCACCAAGTCCCGCACGCTCAAGCGCATCATTCACGGCATTGCGCCTTGCAACGCCTTTTAGTGTCGCCGGTAGCGCCAGCAGCAAATTTTGCCCGACGCTGAACTGGTCAAATAGCAGCGCATCCTGGAAAAGGATACCAATCTGGCGCTGTGCAGTCGGCAGGCTATCGAGGCGTTGCTCATTGAGCCAAAGCTCACCTGCACAAGAAAACTGCCCGGACAGCGCACCAATCATCCAGGAAAACAGCGTAGATTTCCCACAGCCAGACGGCCCCATTAACGTGACAATGTCACCTTTAGTGACCGTAAAGTTGACGTCCTTTAGTAAGCAGGTTCCTGGCAAACGTAGCGAAACATCTTTCACGCAGAGCATTAGCGGAGTCCTTGTCTGACATAACCTACCCATTTTGCAAGCAGGGCGGTCAGGGCAAAAATAATAAGCGGTAATAGCAGTTGCCATAAAGCCTGGGTGGCGAGAATACCGTTGCTGCCGCCGCTGCTTAACGCCACCGCTTCTGTCGTCAGCGTCGGGAAACGTCCCGCACCGAGCCACAGCGTCGGCATATATTGCGCAATACTCACTGAAAATCCGACAGCGAATGCAATTAGCGCAGGGCGTAGCATAAGAGGACATTTCACGTAAAAGAAGATTTTGGCACGCGACCAGCCTAGCGTCTGCGCAATTAAAATTAACCGTGAGTCAATACGCCGCCAGGCAGGTTGCAGGATAAACAGCATCCACGGCATCACCCACAACAGATGCCCCCAGACCACCGCCGTCCAGCTACCATCCAGATTCAACCATAATGCCAGCGTGTACTGGCCTGCCACTAATGGCAGTGCCGGTAATAAAATGGGCAACAATAACCACAACTGGCGACGCTGTGGCCCCCATTCCAGCCATAGCAGTAACAGGATCAAAGCGATGAACGTCGCTACCAGTCCCATCGTCAGGCTATTGAGCAGCGCCACGTGATTGTTAGTCGACTGATCTGCGAGGATCGCCAGCAGAACCACACAGAGCACACCGGTTAAGGGTAAAAACCACGCCAGCGTATAGCCGGGCAGTAAAGGCGCAGCCGGCTTGCGAACGCCATCTTCACGGGGAATGGTGTGCCGCCAGGTGCGCCATAACAGATAGCCCAGCAAAACACAGGCGGCGAGTAACAGCATCAGCAGCAGGCTGGCGAGCGCGCCTTTCATTTGTTGATCGGTGTCGCCCTGGGTTAACCACTGCCAGCTTATTACTGCCAGCGTCGGTGGATTACCTGGCCCGAGGATAATTGCCACATCCACGACCGACAGCGTCCATGCGACAATTGCCAGCATCGCCATTGCCAGCGCAGGAGCGGCGGAGGGCAACAGCAGCCAGTTCAGGGATTGCCAGCGGCTGTAGCCCAGTGAATCCATCACTATAACCTGCTGTAGCAGCCGTTTTTCACTTAGCGCGGCTGACAAGATCCATAGCAGAAATGCGCTTTCTTTCACCGCCAGAGTGAAACCCAGCCCAATACCCAATTTGTCCATTGGTGGAGTGAAATACGGGAAATAGTCGTAAAGCAGGCCGCCGTCAGCAAAGAGCAGAAGGGCGCTGGTGGCAAAAGCCACGTGGGGAATGGCGAGCAGCCACGGCAGACGGGCGCACATACGCAGCCATTTTGCGCCAGGCCACAGCGCCACAATCACCAGCAGGGCAATCAACAGCGCCCCGACCGCCGCGATAGTCGTCGAAACCAGCGTCGCCAGTAATGCCTGCGGTAACTGCGGGTCGGCAAATAACGCCTGCCAGTGCGTCAGCGACAAGGCTGGCGCTATCAGCGTGAAAGCAGCCGGGATCAGCGGTGCATAAATCACCGCCACCATCGCCCACAGCAGAAAGATTAATGCGTACCGTAACGGCGTAGCCATTCTTGTTCCAGCGCATTTACCCAACCCGCGTGCGGTTCAGCCAGTACCGGTGGCAGCTCCTGCGGCATTCTTGATTGCAATGTTTCACGCTGCGTGTCAGGCAGTTTTTGTGGATCGAGAACCGAAGGATCGCCCCAGATAGCAGGATCTGCTTTACGCAGTTGCGCATCGGGTGAGAGCAGGAAGTTGGCGACAACTTTCGCCGCAGCACTGGCATTCGCGTTGGCAGGAATGGTGACGAAATGCACGTTGCCAATCATCCCCTCGCTAAAGCCGAAGCTGTAACTGCTTGCTGGCAAATCGTCGCTGGCTATTTTTTGTTGGGCATGAGCGGGGTTAAAGGTTAGCGACAGGCGCAATGTACCGGCTTTTAGTAGGGCATCCATCCGTGCAGGCGAGGGCGGAAAATCCTTTCCTTCGCGCCACAAATACGGATGCAGTGCATCAAGATATTGCCACAAGGGCGCAGTGATCCGGGCGAAAGTCGCATCGTTCGGCGCTGCTTTTAATGCGTCGGGGTCTGGCGTCAGCATAATCAGCAACTGTTCCAGAAACGCCGTGCCTGTGAAGTCTGGTGGGCGCGGATAAGTAACCGTGCCGGGATTGGCTTTGGCAAACTCCAGCAATGCTTGCGGCGTTTGTGGTGGCTGTGGCGTAACATCGCGGCGGGCGATAAACGTCAGTTGTGCGCCACCCCACGGAGATTCTGCACCTTCGACAGGTACAGAAAAATCTTCCCGTACCGGCAGTTGCGTATCGACGTAATGCCAGTTGGGTAGAGTCTCCGCCCAGCCCGTTTGTAATAAATTGGCCTCTTTTAAGGTGCGGAAGTTTTCGCCGTTCACCCAGAGCAGATCCACCGAACCGCCTGTTTTGCGCCCGACTGCGGCTTCGGTCTGAATGCGTTTTACTGCGTCTGCGGCATCCGCCAGACGGACAATCTTCAGGTTTATAGCGTAATGGGTTTTCATCTCGCCGCTAACCCAGTCGAGATAGCGGTTAATTGCGGTATCGCCGCCCCAGGCGTTAAACCAGACGGTTTGCCCTTTGGCGTCGTTTTTGATTTCCTGC
The DNA here is from genome assembly GCF_000208525.1 of Escherichia sp. TW14182. Taxonomy (NCBI): domain Bacteria; kingdom Pseudomonadati; phylum Pseudomonadota; class Gammaproteobacteria; order Enterobacterales; family Enterobacteriaceae; genus Escherichia; species Escherichia sp. TW14182. Next base: position 67,663 of record NZ_AEJZ01000006.1, on the reverse strand, counting down.
CAGTCACTGGCATGTGTTGCCAAAGAAAACAGCGATAACAATCCCAGCAACCACACACAATGGCGCATTATCTCTCCTTAAGAACGTTTTTCAGGAATACGGCACAGCCCCTGAGCGGGAATGTCCATGGCAGAGTTAAAACGGGCTGACAGATTTTGCAGGCCGATCAATGCTGTCAGCTCGGTGAGCGCCTGAGCGTCAAAATGGGCAGCCAGTCGGGTACGCAGGGCATCATCGACCGTTGGCGGTGTAACGCTCGCGGCTTCGGCGTATTCCAGCGCCAGCCGCTCCTCATCGCTGAACAGCGGGCTTTGCCGCCAGTCAGCCACCGCCAGCAGTTTGTCAGTGCTGCCGGTACGCTCCGCGACTTTCATACTGGTGATATCTACGCAAAATTCACACAGACACATTTGTGCAATGCGTGCGCTGACAAGCGATCGCACCACCGGATCGAGCGGTGAGCGTTTGCGCTCCAGCCAGCCGACAAACATCGACACCAGATAAAAGATAAACGGAATTCGCCCCCACCAGCGAATAGGACTTAGCACCTCGCCATAATGGCGACGATGCAGCCACGCCTGCGGACGTAAAATCAAAGGAATTTTGCTAAGCGGCGGTAAACCCATCAGGCATTCCTCTTCTGGCGTTCAAGCCATATTTTTTTCGCCATAAATATCACCACGGTCAGGGCAAACAGAATAAACAGCCCGGTGACAAACCAGAATGTACCTCCCGTTAACATGCTGCCCGCCCAGGAATAGACGATGGTTGCGGGTAGCTGACCAAGCCCGGTGGCGATAAAAAACGAGCGAAAACGTATTGAAGTCAATCCGGCAGCATAGCTGATAGGATCGAAAGGGACAAAAGGCAATAACCGACATACCAGGATGGTGTGTTTGCCGTAGCGAGTAAAAAAGCCGTCCATGCTGTTAAGCACGGTTTTGCCGGTTAACTTTTCCACCACTTCGCGGCCCATCACTCTGGCGATAAAAAAGCACAGCGCCGCGCCCGCCATCGAACTGGTCCAAGACAGCAAGCCGCCCCAGAATGCGCCAAACAGCGACGCATTGGCAAAGGTTATCAAAAACGCAGGCAGCGGCGCGGCAATGGCCTGTAAGATCATCAAGAAGAACGAGACCACAGCCGCTTGTGTGCCGTAAGACTGAATAAAGCGTTCTATACCCTGTTGATCGACGGCGGCAAACGCCGCAACGCTGCGATTGATAAACTCATGGACGCCAGGAAGCAGCGCCCATGCCAGCAGCGAAGCGATCAACAGGATGATGATGGTGGCACGGTAGTACCAGATTTTACGCGATTGCATTTTCATCATCCTTTATCCTGGTTTTATTCGGCGATTTTAAAGGTAACCGTTGCCAGCGTGTTATCTGCCGGGAGAACCGACGCATTACCTTTGAATTGCACTTCACTGCGTTTTTCCACTGCCCCATAAGTGTATGTCGCATTGCTGACGATACCGACCGGGCAGCTATCGAGACACACAAGGCAGCCAGTTTTCTTCTCTTCTGCCGCTGCTAAATTACCGCCAAAGCGCATGTCCAGTTTCTTGCCATTGCTATCGACAATCACTTCATCGAAGGAATACGCTTTTGCCGCCCCTTGCCAGTTGACCGAAATATCCAGTTTGCTGCCCGCCACATGGGTCGTTTCTTTATTATCCATCGTCATGTTTTCGCCCGGCGTGCCACCGGCCTGTTTCAGGGCTTCATAAAATGCTTTCGGGGTCGCATAACCCATAAACAGCGATTTATGTCCGTTGGAGCCATCTTTAAACACAATGCCGTGGCGGGTATCGTCTGTCAGAAAACGGCCATTAATTTGCACTAACATGGTGACCGTATGGTTATTGGCATCGACACGCAGTGGCTGGCTGGCGGAAAGCCCGTCGTATTCCACTTTTGCTCCGGTGTTCTCTTTTTGATCGCAGCCACTAAGCCCTGCGGCTGCCAGTAAACACAGGGCAGCCAGTCCTTTTTTCCATGACGCTGAATAATGTTGCAACATCGTTCTATCCTTCATTTTTGGGGTGAGTTAGTGGGCTGCGGCGCGAAGCAGACAGATCCACGTGTTTGTGTCGGGCGTAGAGTCTGGCGAACTGGACGAGAATAAACAGCGCCAGTCCTGCCAGACAGAGTTTTAAAATAAAGCGCAGCGTAATGCCTTCACTGGCGAGATCGCTTGCCATTACGGTATAAATTACTATTCCGGGCAGAGTAGTTAATGCCGAAATAAGGGTATAAGGCCAGAAGGAGATGGCGGTTAATCCATAAGCATAATTTTGAATATTGTAAGGAAATAGCGGGATTAAGCGGGTCAAAATAAGAAAATCGATACCGTTACGCGTAATACCTTTTTCTATGGCCTGGAAAGTGTGGCTATGACCAACGTATTTCAGCAGTAAATCACGCCCCAGCCAGCGCGCCAACAGGAAGGAGCATGATGAGGCCAGCGTGGCGGCAATTAGTGAAAGAAACGTCCCTAAGAGCGGGCCAAAGACTATACCACCGGCGATCACCAGTATGCTACCCGGCAACAGAAAGAGGGTGGCGATGATGAATAACAGAATATAGAGGCTATAACCGAAAAATCCGCTCTGGCGAATGAGCGCCTGCAAGTGAGGTAAATCGATGAGCAGATCGAATAAACCGAAAGTATGGATAGCGTAAATGACCAGCGCAAAAATAATACAGGCAAAAAGAAATTTACGCTCAGCGTTCATCGTGGAGTTTCCTATATCAAACTTGATAATAGAGAAGTGGTCAGACAACTAAAAACGCAGTGACGGTATAACAAAGGACGGCAGGCAACAAATCATTACTGACAGTTTGTTGATTTTTCTCAAGGTTAATTCTCCTGACCCAGAGCGAGTCAGGAGAACAGAGAAATTAGCGGCGGAAGGTCGCCCACACCGGGGCGTGATCTGACGGTTTTTCCATGCTGCGGATTTCATAGTCGATGCCGGTTTCTACGCAGCATTCCGCCAACGGCTGGCTGGCGAGCAGCAGGTCAATGCGCAGACCACGGTTATCATCAAAACCTTTTGAGCGGTAATCAAACCACGAGAAGCGATCTGCCGTTTCCGGGTTCGCATGGCGGAAAGTATCCACCAGACCCCAGTTAATCAGTCTCTCCATCCATTCGCGTTCTTCCGGCAGGAAAGAGCATTTACCGGTACGCAGCCAGCGTTTGCGGTTCTCTTCACCAATGCCGATATCGAGGTCGGTGGGGCTGATATTCATATCGCCCATAATCAGCACCGGATTGTCACGCTTGAGTTCGGTTTCCAGGTAGTTTTGCAGGTTCTGATAGAACTGCGCTTTCGCCGGGAATTTAATCGGATGGTCACGGCTTTCGCCCTGCGGGAAGTAACCGTTGATTACGGTGACATTACCCAGCGGCGAGGGAATTTCCGCCATAATAATTCGTCGTTGAGCCTCTTCGCCGTCGCCGGGGAAGCCGCGACGCACAGTAATCGGCGTCTCTTTGGTCAGCAGCGCCACGCCATAATGGCCTTTCTGCCCGTGGTAAAAGACGTTGTAGCCAAGCTTTGCCACTTGTTCGAGCGGAAACATATCATCATGAACTTTTGTCTCCTGCAGACCAATAACATCCGGTTGGTGCTTTTCGACGATGGCTTCAAGCTGGTGTGGTCTGGCGCGCAGACCGTTGATATTAAAAGAGACAAATTTCATAGTCGCTGCCATTTATTCAGATAAAGAGTGCGTGGATGTTAGCAGAAATTCGCCGCGCTTACTGCCTGTTGTTAAGTGATTTGATCGATGGTTGTTAATGATGCCAACGATGGCGCAAAAAATGCCCGTTTTTGGTGCGGCTGCGTCAGAATGGCGCAGTAATTTCCAGTAAATTTCGTCAACGATCACAATTCCAGAATTATATTTTACTTCTGCATAACATTTCGTTTTTTATTCTTTTTATTCATCAGTATCGCAAACGTATTCACTTTATATGCACTTCAGGTGCATATCGCTGGGTTGTAACGCCTTGATTTCCAGTTAACTGCCGCCGTTTATGCACTTTTACCACTGGCTGGCACGAACCCTGCAATCTACATTTACAGCGTAATCGTCACTTATTATTAACATATAAATAACTATTTATTTACTGTAGGGGTCGCTATGTCTCAGCCAATTACGCGTGAAAATTTTGATGAATGGATGATACCTGTTTACGCTCCGGCACCGTTTATTCCGGTACGTGGCGAAGGTTCGCGCTTGTGGGATCAGCAGGGGAAAGAGTATATCGACTTCGCGGGTGGCATTGCAGTGAACGCACTGGGTCATGCGCATCCGGAACTGCGGGAGACGCTGAACGAGCAGGCGAGTAAGTTCTGGCATACCGGTAATGGTTACACCAACGAGCCGGTATTACGGCTGGCGAAAAAGCTCATTGACGCGACGTTTGCCGATCGCGTGTTCTTTTGTAACTCCGGCGCGGAGGCTAACGAAGCGGCGCTGAAGCTGGCGCGCAAATACGCTCACGACCGCTACGGTAGCCATAAGAGCGGCATCGTGGCGTTTAAAAATGCTTTCCACGGGCGCACGCTGTTTACCGTTAGTGCGGGCGGGCAGCCAGCCTATTCACAGGATTTCGCGCCACTGCCGCCGGATATCCGCCACGCCGCGTATAACGATATTAATTCTGCCAGTGCGCTGATTGACGACTCCACCTGCGCGGTGATCGTCGAGCCAGTACAGGGCGAAGGCGGCGTGGTGCCAGCCAGCAAGGCATTTTTGCAGGGATTGCGTGAGTTATGCGATCGCCACAATGCATTGCTGATTTTCGATGAGGTACAAACCGGCGTCGGGCGCACCGGTGAACTGTATGCCTATATGCACTACGGGGTGACGCCCGATCTGCTGACCACCGCTAAAGCCCTGGGCGGCGGTTTCCCGATTGGTGCGCTGCTGGCAACCGAAGAGTGCGGCCGGGTGATGACCGTTGGCACTCACGGCACCACTTATGGTGGTAATCCGCTGGCCTCGGCGGTGGCGGGTAAAGTGCTTGATCTCATCAACACGCCAGAGATGCTTACTGGTGTCAAACGGCGTCACGACTGGTTTGTTGAGCGTCTTAATACCATTAATCATCGCTGCGGTTTGTTCAGTGAAATTCGCGGATTAGGTCTGTTGATTGGCTGTGTGCTGAATGCGGATTACGCCGGACAAGCGAAACTGATCTCTCAGGAGGCGGCGAAAGCAGGCGTGATGGTGCTGATTGCGGGTGGCAACGTGGTGCGTTTTGCACCGGCGCTCAACGTCAGCGAAGAAGAGGTGACAACCGGCCTGGATCGCTTTGCCGCTACTTGCGAACACTTTGTTAGCCGGGGTTCATCATGATGGTCATCCGTCCCGTTGAGCGTACCGATGTCGCAGCCTTAATGCAGCTTGCAGGTAAAACGGGCGGTGGCCTGACGTCACTCCCTGCCAATGAAGCCACGCTTTCGGCGCGTATCGACAGATCCATTAAAACCTGGCAGGGCGAATTACCCGAAAGCGAGCAAGGTTATGTGTTCGTGCTGGAAGAGAGCGAGACAGGCACCGTGGCGGGTATTTGTGCCATTGAGGTGGCTGTCGGGCTGAACGATCCCTGGTACAACTATCGCGTCGGTACGCTGGTTCACGCTTCGAAAGAGTTGAATGTCTATAACGCGCTACCGACGCTGTTTCTCAGTAATGATCACACCGGAAGCAGTGAGTTATGCACGCTGTTTCTCGACCCGGAGTGGCGCAAAGAGGGCAATGGCTATTTGCTGTCGAAATCGCGCTTTATGTTTATGGCGGCTTTTCGTGACAAGTTTAACGACAAAGTGGTCGCCGAAATGCGCGGCGTGATTGACGAACACGGCTATTCGCCGTTCTGGCAAAGCCTCGGTAAACGCTTCTTTTCGATGGATTTTAGCCGCGCTGATTTTCTCTGCGGTACTGGTCAAAAGGCGTTTATCGCTGAACTGATGCCAAAACATCCGATCTATACGGACTTTTTATCCCAGGAAGCACAGGACGTTATCGGCCAGGTGCATCCGCAAACAGCCCCCGCGCGTGCGGTGCTGGAAAAAGAAGGTTTTCGCTACCGTAACTATATCGATATCTTCGACGGTGGGCCGACGCTGGAGTGTGACATCGACCGCGTTCGCGCCATCCGCAAAAGTCGGCTGGTGGAAGTAGCGGAAGGGCAGCCAGCGCAGGGGGATTTCCCGGCCTGTCTGGTCGCCAATGAAAATTATTACCATTTCCGCGTGGTACTGGTGCGTGCCGATCCGGCAACCCAGCGTTTGATTTTAACCGCCGCACAACTGGACGCTCTCAAGTGCCACGCCGGGGAACGCGTTCGTCTGGTGCGCCTGTGCGCAGAGGAGAAAACAACATGACTTTATGGATCAACGGCGACTGGGTGACGGGGCAGGGCGCACTTCGCGTGAAGCATAATCCGGTATCGGGCGACGTATTATGGCAAGGCAATGATGCCGATGCCGCTCAGGTGGAGCTGGCTTGTCGTGCTGCACGCGCCGCGTTTCCGCGTTGGGCGCGGCTCTCCTTTGGCGATCGTCAGGTAAGAGTTGAACGCTTTGCCGGACTGCTGGAAAGCAATAAAGCCGAATTAACGGCGATTATTGCCAGAGAAACGGGTAAGCCGCGCTGGGAAGCGGCAACCGAAGTGACGGCGATGATTAATAAAATCGCGATATCAATCAAGGCGTATCACGTGCGCACGGGCGAGCAGCGCAGCGAAATGCCAGACGGTGCGGCGAGTTTGCGCCATCGCCCGCACGGCGTACTGGCCGTGTTTGGACCGTACAATTTCCCAGGGCATTTGCCGAACGGGCATATCGTTCCGGCGCTGCTGGCAGGCAACACAATTATCTTTAAACCCAGCGAACTGACACCGTGGAGTGGCGAGGTGGTAATGCGCTTATGGCAGCAGGCAGGCTTGCCGTCGGGGGTGTTGAATCTGGTGCAGGGTGGGCGCGAAACGGGTCAGGCGCTGAGTGCGCTGGAAGACCTCGACGGTTTGCTGTTCACCGGCAGCGCCAACACGGGCTACCAGTTGCATCGCCAGCTTTCTGGTCAGCCGGAAAAAATCCTCGCCCTTGAAATGGGCGGCAATAACCCGCTGATTATTGATGACGTGGCGGATATCGACGCCGCAGTGCATCTGACTATTCAGTCAGCATTTGTCACTGCCGGGCAACGCTGCACTTGCGCCCGCCGTTTAATGCTTAAACGCGGGGCGCAGGGCGATGCGTTCCTTGCTCGCCTGGTTGCCGTCAGCCAGCGGTTAACGCCAGGTAACTGGGATGACGAACCACAGCCATTTATTGGCGGGCTGATATCAGAGCAGGCCGCGCAGCAGGTTGTTTCTGCCTGGCAGGAACTGGAAGCAATGGGGGGACGAACGCTGCTTGCACCACGCTTACTGCGCGCAGGAACATCGTTGCTGACGCCGGGGATCATCGAAATGACGGGCATTGCTGGCGTGCCGGATGAAGAAGTGTTTGGGCCGCTATTGCGCGTCTGGCGTTATGACACCTTTGATGAGGCGATTAAGATGGCGAATAACACTCGCTTTGGCCTCTCTTGCGGGCTGGTGTCACCGGAGCGGGAAAAGTTCGATCAACTGTTACTGGAAGCGCGGGCGGGGATCGTCAACTGGAACAAACCGCTTACCGGCGCTGCCAGTACTGCACCATTCGGTGGCGTTGGCGCTTCCGGCAACCACCGACCAAGTGCCTGGTACGCCGCTGATTATTGTGCCTGGCCGATGGCAAGTCTTGAATCATCTTCATTAACGCTGCCCACTACGCTTAATCCCGGGCTTGATTTTTCCGATGAGGTGGTGCCATGAACGCCCGGGAAGTGAATTTCGACGGGCTGGTGGGGCTGACGCATCATTACGCGGGGCTGTCGTTTGGCAATGAAGCCTCTACCCGCCACCGTTTTCAGGTGTCTAACCCGCGACTGGCGGCGAAACAGGGCTTACTGAAAATGAAAACCCTTGCTGATGCGGGATTCCCGCAGGCGGTGATCCCGCCGCACGAGCGACCGTTTATCCCGGTTTTGCGTCAACTGGGATTTAGCGGCAGCGATGAACACGTTCTGGAAAAGGTTGCCCGTCAGGCTCCGCACTGGCTTTCCAGCGTCAGTTCCGCTTCGCCAATGTGGGTAGCGAATGCAGCCACGGTAGCGCCATCCGCTGATACGCTGGATGGCAAAGTGCATCTGACCGTCGCCAACCTGAACAACAAATTTCACCGTTCGCTGGAAGCGCCCGTCACCGAGTCGCTGTTAAAAGCGATTTTTAACGATGAAGAGAAGTTCACCGTTCATTCTGCTCTGCCGCAGGTGGCGATGCTGGGGGATGAGGGGGCGGCAAACCACAATCGGCTCGGTGGTAACTATGGTGATCCGGGTATACAGGTTTTCGTCTATGGCCGAGAAGAGGGCAATGGCACGCGACCTTCCCGTTATCCGGCGCGGCAAACCCGCGAAGCCAGTGAGGCGGTCGCCAGGTTGAATCAGGTGAATCCACAGCAGGTGATTTTCGCCCAGCAAAATCCGGACGTCATCGACCAGGGCGTTTTTCATAATGATGTGATTGCGGTGAGCAACCGCCAGGTGCTGTTTTGCCATCAGCAGGCGTTCGCCCACCAGGCGCAATTACTGGCAAACCTGCGCGCGCGGGTGAACGGTTTTATGGTGATAGAAGTTCCGGCGGCACAGGTTTCCGTAGCGGATGCTGTCTCGACTTATCTGTTTAACAGCCAGTTACTGAGCCGTGATGATGGTTCGATGGTGTTGGTGCTGCCACAGGAGTGTCGGGAACATGCTGGAGTATGGCGTTATCTCAATGAATTGCTTGCTGCCGATAACCCGATAAGCGAGCTGAAAGTTTTTGATTTACGCGAAAGCATGGCAAACGGCGGAGGCCCGGCGTGCCTGCGGTTACGTGTGGTGCTGACGGCAGAAGAATATCAGACGGTAAACCCGGCTGTGATGATGAACGATACCTTGTTTAATACGCTCAATGACTGGGTGGATCGCTACTATCGCGATCGTCTTACTGCCGCCGATCTTTCCGACCCGCAATTGCTGCGTGAAGGAAGGGAAGCCCTGGATTCGCTGACCCGTTTACTGAATCTCGGTTCGGTTTATCCGTTTCAGCGTGAGGGAGGGAGCAATGGATAATTTTCTTGCCCTGACCTTAACGGGCAAAAAACCAGCCATGAGTGAGAGGGAAAGCAACGGTATTCGCTGGCGCTGGCTGGGTGATGGTGTGCTGGAACTGACGCCGTTAACGCCACCGCAAGGTGCGCTGGTGATTTCTGCGGGAATACACGGTAATGAAACCGCGCCGGTAGAAATGCTTGATGCTTTGCTTGGCGCGATTCTCCACGGCGAGATCCCTCTACGCTGGCGGTTACTGGCGATCCTTGGAAATCCCCCGGCGCTGAAGCAAGGAACACGTTATTGCCATAGTGATATGAATCGCATGTTTGGCGGACGCTGGCAGCGATTTGCCGAAAGCGGCGAAACGTGCCGTGCGCGCGAGCTGGAACAGTGTCTGGAAGATTTTTATGAACAGGGTAAAGAGTCTGTCCGCTGGCATCTTGATCTGCATACCGCGATTCGTGGTTCGTATCACCCACGGTTTGGTGTTTTACCGCAACGTAATATTCCCTGGGACGAAAACTTTCTGACATGGCTGGGTGCGGCAGGGCTGGAGGCATTGGTGTTTCACCAGGCGCCGGGGGGCACGTTTACCCATTTTAGTGCCGAACATTTCGGTGCACTGGCGTGTACGCTGGAACTTGGTAAAGCATTGCCATTTGGCAAAAACGATCTTCGCCAGTTTTCACCCACCGCCAGCGCGATTGCTGCGCTGTTATCTGGCGTGAGTGTCGGTACTGAGAGAAAGTCGCCGCTACGCTATCGGGTCGTTTCGCAAATTACCCGCCACTCATCATCCTTCGAACTGCATATGGCAAGCGAGACGCTGAACTTCACGCCGTTTAAGAAAGGAACGTTGTTGGCGCAGGATGGTGAGGAACACTTTACTGTGACTCATGATGTTGAGTATGTGTTATTCCCTAATCCATTGGTGGCGACGGGATTACGTGCGGGATTAATGCTGGAAAAAATAACCTAATACTTGCCCGCAGAAATCATTCTGCGGGTATTTACTGGCTTTTTAATGAAATAATGCGGATTAATCCTGGTTATTTGCTTTATTTATCACCGGTCATCAGGTATAGTTCTTCATAATTTCTGCAAAATCAGTGTGTTGTAATATTTCATCATCACTCTCCATCAAATTTTCTTTTTTTCTCCATAATTGGCGCAAAAGTGTTTTTTACACTTTCATTGTTTTACCGTTGCTCTGATTAATTGACGCTAAAGTCAGTAAAGTTAATCTCGTCAACACGGCACGCTACTGAAGAAAGCCGTAATAAATAACTGAAAGGAAGGATATAGAATATGCGTAAATTAACTGCACTGTTTGTTGCCTCTACCCTGGCTTTTGGCGCGGCTAACCTGGCCCATGCCGCCGATACCACTACTGCAGCACCGGCTGACGCGAAGCCGATGATGCACCATAAAGGTAAATTCGGTCCGCATCACGACATGATGTTTAAAGATCTGAACCTGACCGACGCGCAGAAACAGCAGATTCGCGAAATCATGAAAGGTCAGCGTGACCAGATGAAACGCCCGCCGCTGGAAGAACGCCGCGCAATGCATGACATTATTGCCAGCGATACCTTCGACAAAGCGAAAGCTGAAGCGCAGATCGCAAAAATGGAAGAACAGCGCAAAGCTAACATGCTGGCGCACCTGGAAACCCAGAACAAGATTTACAACATCCTGACGCCGGAGCAGAAAAAGCAATTTAATGCTAATTTTGAGAAGCGCCTGACAGAACGCCCTGCGGCAAAAGGTAAAATGCCTGCAACTGCTGAATAATCTTTCAGCCTGACAACTTAAGACCGCCGGTCTTGTCCACTACCTTGCAGCAATGCGGTGGACAGGATCGGCGGTTTTCTTTTCTGTTCTTCAACTTTTGCAAAAAAAGTCTAATCACCACTAAGGTAAATCACCCGAGTTGCCGATAACAATCCACGGTTGCCTGAACGATAACAATGAAAAGAGCATGCCGGGAGCGAGTATGGAATACTTTGATATGCGTAAAATGTCGGTGAACCTGTGGCGAAACGCTGCCGGTGAAACTCGTGAAATCTGTAGCTTTCCTCCGGCAAAACGTGATTTTTACTGGCGTGCCAGCATTGCTTCCATTGCGGCAAATGGTGAGTTTTCTTTGTTTCCGGGAATGGAAAGGAGCGTGACGCTGCTGGAAGGCGGTGAGATGCTCCTTGAAAGCACTAACCGTTTTAGCCATACCTTAAAACCGCTACAGCCTTTTGCTTTCGCTGCGGATCAGGTGGTAAAAGCGAAACTGACTGAAGGTAAGATGTCGATGGATTTCAACATTATGACGCGCCTTGATGCCTGTAAGGCGAAAGTCAGAATTGCCGATCGCACGTTCACCACTTTTGGCTCACGCGGTGGGGTGGTGTTTGTAATTAGTGGCGCGTGGCAACTGGGCGACAAGCTGTTGACTACCGACCAGGGCGCGTGCTGGTACGACGGAAGGCACACCCTGCGGCTTTTGCAACCGCAAGGCAAACTGCTGTTCAGTGAAATTAACTGGCTGGCAGGCTATTCTCCGGATCAAGTTCAGTGATTTCATAGTTACCGGAAAGCAGAGGTTTACAGAGGATTTTATAACCGTCGTGATCAAACCCGGCGGGTGTGCGAATTAACGTTGCTGCCTCTTCCGGCGAATTAACGGCACCCAGCCACAGCCAGTTATGAATAATATGATATTGCGTCATTTCCGGATGCTGTTCTTTCAGCGCCACCGCACCTCGCCATGGCCAACAAACAACCCGCAAACGCTCCAGAGACTGACGCAAACGTAGCGCATGAGCGTCATGGCTCTCTTTACCGCAGCACGCCCCGGCGCAACGTTTTAGCGCCGAACGAAAACAAGCGCGCCCGCGACTTAACGGTTCCAGCCCGAGCAAGCCATAACAAAGTTTTTGTTCATCGGCGATGGTCTGTAATGCTTGTAAAGCCGCACGACGGTTGGCAAACAGGCCGAATAAGTTTGCTGCGGCAGAAAAATCCACGTCTTTGGCATACACCACATCGACACGCTTTTCATTCAGTTGCAGGGCACAGAGCTGGCGATTACGGCGCAAGCGTTTATTAAACAGTGGCTGTTGTTCTTTAATTAATCGCGCTTCAAGGAGTAGCGCACCGATTTCGCCTGCGGTGCAGATCCAGCTAATTCGCCGGGATTGCCGCAGCATGGCGGCTTCATCCGGAGTGCGTAAATGAGAAAGCACCCGGCTGCGGATATTAACGCTTTTGCCGATATAGAGCGGCATGGTGTCACTTTCGCCATGAAACAGATACACCCCTGGTCGGGTGGGTAAGTCATTAAGGAATGAACGTAAATGTTCGGGATATTCGTAGATTGCCGCCGCTTCAAATTCTGGCCGCAGGGAAGTTAAACGCCGTACCACTGTTGACTCCAGGTGCTGGTTATTTATCCAGTGTAACAGGCGGGAAACGATTAAAAAAGAGGCGGGTCGATGACAAAAGTAATACCGCCTGATGCGCTACGCTTATCATGCCGACTCGCCCCCTGCAATGAATTGAATTTGCGAAGTTTTGTAGGTCGAATAAGGCGTTCACGCCGCATCCGGCATGAACAAAGTACGTTTTTGCGTACAAGCCATTATGTGCAAATTATTACTTTTTCCAGAAATCATCGAAAACGGTAATTGGCGGACGGCGTTTATGTTCGGTTTTCAGATACCAGTTTTCTATTGTTCTGGCGACCTGTTCGGGCACGGCTTTCCCTTCCAGATAGTCATCAATGTTGTCATAAGTGACGCCAAGCGCCACTTCATCCGGCAGAGAAGGGCGGTCATCTTCCAGATCGGCGGTGGGTGCTTTCTTATAGAGATGTTCCGGGCAACCTAATGCCGCCAGTAACTGTTTACCCTGACGCTTGTTCAGACGGTATAGCGGGTTAATGTCAGTACCACCGTCACCGTATTTAGTAAAGAATCCGGTAATGGCTTCTGCCGCATGATCGGTGCCAACCACGACACCGTTGGTCATGCCTGCAATGCTGTATTGCGCTTTCATCCGCTCACGCGCTTTTTCATTGCCGCGAACGAAATCGCTTAATTCAATACCTGCTTCGCGCAGCGCCTGTTCGCTGGCCAATACCGCGCCCTTGATATTCACGGTTAATACGCGATCCGGTTGAATAAAGGCAATGGCGTCCTGACAATCCTGTTCATCAGCCTGAACACCGTAGGGCAGGCGCACGGCAATGAATTGCAGTGCCTCGTTGCCCGTTACCTGACGAAGCTCGTTAATTGCCATTTGACACAGTTTCCCGGCAAGAGTGGAGTCCTGACCACCACTAATACCAAGTACGAGTGATTTAATGAACGGATAGGTTTGCAGATAGCTTTTCAGAAAATCGATGCTGCGGCGAATTTCCTCTTCGGCATTAATCTGCGGTTTTGCGCCCAGCGCCTTTATTATTTGTTGTTGCAATGTCATTGAACCCCTCCAGACAGAAAAATAAAACTTCCTTAAAGCTAACCCGTTGCTACTGAAACGACAAGCGACAGCAGGTTGAATGGCGGTTAAAACGTCATACAGGAATCCTCTGAAAGCGGAGCCGTTTCGTTCACAGGCTTGAAAAAGCCCCCGATGTGTTCCAGGCTTATCTAACACGCTGATAAACAAGAGGACGGAATATGAACAAGAATATGGCAGGAATTCTGGGTGCAGCGGCGGTATTAACCATGCTGGCAGGTTGTACGGCGTATGATCGTACCAAAGACCAGTTTGTACAGCCTGTGGTGAAAGACGTCAAAAAAGGCATGAGCCGGGCGCAGGTTGCACAAATTGCGGGTAAACCTTCGTCTGAAGTGAGCATGATCCATGCTCGTGGTACTTGCCAGACCTATATCCTGGGTCAACGTGATGGTAAAGCAGAAACCTATTTTGTCGCCTTAGATGATACCGGACATGTTATCAACTCTGGCTATCAGACCTGTGCCGAATACGACACCGATCCACAAGCAGCGAAGTAATTTCTTCGCCTGAAAGCTTGAGTTACACCGGAAACCGGCCATTGCGCCGGTTTTTTTTGCCCCGTGTTCTTATTTATTGTCGCGAATTATTTAACCGAAATGTGAAGGAGGTCATAACAACAGGTCAAGGAGAGACAATTTGTATGGTCAAAGAAATACTATCGTTCAGGTCAATACCGTATACTCTTTTCAGCCACCAAAAAAAGTCATGTTGGTTTCGCAAGTTACCCAGAGCATGGAAGCAGGTGAAGGCTTGCGGAGTGTCTGGCTGACAGATAATCGTTGATGAGGGCAGTTTTATGGAAAAGAAACACATTTATCTGTTTTGTTCTGCGGGCATGTCTACCTCTTTACTGGTATCAAAAATGCGCGCACAGGCAGAAAAATATGAAGTTCCGGTCATTATTGAAGCATTTCCGGAAACACTGGCGGGTGAAAAAGGTCAGAATGCCGATGTCGTGTTATTAGGGCCGCAGATTGCTTATATGTTGCCCGAAATCCAGCGTTTGTTACCCAACAAACCCGTTGAAGTCATTGATTCACTGTTATATGGCAAAGTCGATGGTTTAGGCGTGCTTAAGGCTGCAGTTGCAGCAATTAAAAAAGCCGCAGCAAATTAATTTTTAAATTTTTCCGTCAAAGAGTTATTTCATAAATCTATACCGCAATACTTTAATTGCGGTTTTTAAGGGTATTTTTCTATGAGTAATGTTATTGCATCGCTTGAAAAGGTACTCCTCCCTTTTGCAGTCAAAATAGGAAAACAGCCACACGTTAATGCAATCAAAAACGGTTTTATTCGCTTAATGCCGTTAACCCTTGCGGGGGCCATGTTTGTATTAATCAATAACGTTTTTCTGAGCTTTGGGGAGGGGTCGTTTTTTTACTCCTTAGGTATTCGCCTCGACGCTTCAACCATTGAAACACTTAATGGCCTGAAAGGTATTGGCGGAAACGTATACAACGGAACATTAGGGATTATGTCTTTAATGGCGCCGTTTTTTATCGGTATGGCGCTGGCAGAAGAGCGTAAAGTCGATGCGCTCGCGGCAGGGTTGTTATCCGTTGCGGCATTTATGACCGTCACGCCTTATAGTGTCGGTGAAGCTTACGCGGTCGGCGCCAATTGGTTAGGTGGCGCGAATATCATCTCCGGGATTATTATCGGCCTGGTGGTGGCAGAAATGTTTACCTTTATTGTCCACCGCAACTGGGTGATTAAATTACCCGACAGTGTACCGACATCGGTCTCACGTTCTTTCTCAGCATTAATTCCCGGCTTTATTATTCTTTCTGTGATGGGGATTATTGCCTGGGCGTTGAATACCTGGGGCACTAACTTCCATCAGATTATTATGGATACCATCTCGACGCCGCTGGCATCGTTGGGTAGCGTGGTCGGCTGGGCGTATGTGATCTTTGTTCCGCTGCTGTGGTTCTTCGGTATTCACGGCGCACTGGCGCTGACCGCGCTGGACAACGGCATTATGACGCCGTGGGCGCTGGAAAACATCGCCACCTATCAACAATATGGCTCCGTCGAAGCGGCGCTGGCAGCCGGTAAGACCTTCCATATCTGGGCCAAGCCGATGCTGGACTCCTTTATTTTCCTCGGTGGCAGCGGTGCAACCTTAGGCCTGATCCTGGCTATCTTTATCGCTTCTCGCCGTGCTGATTATCGTCAGGTGGCAAAACTGGCGCTGCCGTCGGGCATCTTCCAGATTAACGAACCGATTCTGTTTGGCTTGCCGATTATCATGAACCCGGTGATGTTTATCCCGTTTGTTCTGGTGCAACCGATTCTGGCGGCAATTACTCTGGCGGCGTACTACATGGGCATCATCCCACCGGTGACAAACATTGCACCGTGGACCATGCCAACTGGTCTGGGAGCCTTCTTTAATACTAACGGTAGCGTCGCCGCATTGCTGGTCGCACTCTTCAACCTTGGCATCGCAACGCTGATATATCTGCCATTTGTCGTGGTGGCAAACAAAGCGCAGAACGTGATTGATAAAGAAGAGAGCGAAGAAGATATTGCTAACGCCCTGAAATTTTAATCGATGCCGGTACGGGCAATCGTGCCGGTAAGAATAGAGAGGAACGATGTATGATGGATCTCGATAATATTCCTGATACGCAAACGGAAGCTGAGGAACTGGAAGAAGTGGTGATGGGGCTTATCATCAACTCCGGACAAGCGCGCAGCCTGGCGTATGCGGCGCTGAAGCAGGCGAAGCAGGGTGATTTTGCAGCGGCAAAAGCCATGATGGATCAGTCGCGGATGGCCTTGAATGAAGCGCATCTGGTACAGACGAAACTGATTGAAGGCGACGCGGGTGAAGGCAAGATGAAAGTGAGTCTGGTGCTGGTTCACGCCCAGGACCATTTAATGACTTCCATGCTTGCACGTGAACTGATTACCGAATTAATTGAGCTTCATGAAAAACTGAAGGCATAAGGAGTCGATGATGCAGCCAGTGATTAATGCGCCGGAAATTGCCACTGCCCGTGAACAGCAGTTGTTTAATGGCAAAAATTTCCATGTGTTTATCTACAATAAAACGGAAAGTATTACTGGATTGCATCAGCATGACTATTATGAATTTACCCTGGTTTTAACTGGTCGTTATTTCCAGGAGATTAACGGTAAGCGCGTGTTGCTGGAACGGGGCGATTTTGTTTTTATTCCGTTAGGATCACACCATCAAAGTTTTTATGAGTTTGGTGCCACGCGCATATTGAACGTTGGGATCAGTAAACGTTTTTTTGAACAGCATTATTTGCCGTTGTTGCCTTATTGCTTTGTTGCTTCACAGGTTTACCGAACTAATAATACTTTTCTTACCTATGTGGAAACTGTGATTTCTTCATTGAATTTCAGCGAAACCGGTCTGGAAGAATTTGTTGAGATAGTCACTTTTTATGTCATTAACCGTTTACGTCATTACCGCGAAGAACAGGTGATTGATGATGTGCCACAGTGGTTAAAAAGTACGGTTGAAAAGATGCATGATAAAGCGCAGTTCAGTGAAAATGCGCTGGAAAATATGGTGATGTTATCGGCTAAATCGCAGGAGTATTTGACGCGTGCGACTCAGCGATATTATGGCAAAACGCCGATGCAGATTATTAATGAAATCCGCATTAACTTTGCCAAAAAACAACTGGAAATGACCAACTATTCTGTGACTGATATTGCATTTGAAGCCGGTTATAGTAGCCCAAGCCTGTTTATTAAAACGTTTAAGAAACTAACATCTTTTACACCAAATAGTTATCGTAAGAAATTGACTGAATTTAATCAGTAGCTATTGTCACTGATCATTAAATTTACATGCGTGCCTTATTTATCCTGGGGAGACCGGGATATTCCTGACGTAGAGGCAGGTATGAAGAATATCAGTATTTCCTGATGAAGGGAGAAATTATGAGCCAGAAATTAAAAGTCGTCACTATTGGTGGCGGGAGTAGTTATACCCCGGAACTGCTGGAAGGGTTTATTAAGCGTTATCACGAATTGCCAGTGACTGAATTATGGCTGGTGGATGTCGAAGGTGGTAAGGCAAAACTGGATATTATCTTTGATCTCTGCCAGCGAATGATCGATAACGCTGGTGTACCGATTAAACTTTATAAAACGCTTGATCGTCGTGAGGCGCTGAAAGGGGCTGATTTTGTCACTACCCAACTGCGCGTAGGTCAATTACCAGCACGCGAACTGGATGAACGTATTCCGTTAAGTCATGGTTATCTTGGCCAGGAAACTAATGGTGCGGGTGGCCTGTTTAAAGGTCTGCGCACCATTCCTGTGATTTTTGACATCGTAAAAGATGTCGAAGAACTTTGTCCGAATGCGTGGGTGATCAACTTCACTAACCCGGCGGGAATGGTCACTGAAGCGGTTTATCGTCATAGCGGATTTAAACGCTTTATCGGCGTATGTAATATTCCGATTGGTATGAAAATGTTTATCGGCGATGTTTTAGCCTTGAATGAGAACGATGATTTATCTATCGATCTGTTCGGCCTGAACCACATGGTGTTTATTAAGGATGTGTTGGTAAATGGCAAATCACGTTTTGCCGAATTGCTCGACGGCGTGGCGTCAGGGAAGTTAAAAGCGTCTGGCGTAAAAAACATTTTCGATCTGCCGTTTAGCGAAGGCTTAATTCGGGCACTGAACCTGTTGCCGTGTTCCTATTTGCTTTATTACTTCAAGCAAAAAGAGATGCTGGCGATTGAAATGGGTGAGTATTACAAAGGCGGCGCGCGTGCGCAGGTGGTACAGAAAGTCGAGAAGCAACTCTTTGATCTGTATAAAAACCCGGATCTGAAAGTGAAACCGAAAGAGCTGGAGCAGCGCGGTGGAGCTTATTACTCTGATGCAGCGTGCGAAGTCATTAACGCTATCTACAACGACAAGCAAACGGAACATTACGTTAATATCCCGCATCATGGGCATATTGATAATATTCCGGCAGACTGGGCGGTAGAAATGACCTGCACGCTGGGGCGCGATGGCGCGACTCCACATCCGCGCATTACGCATTTCGATGACAAAGTGATGGGGCTGATTCACACCATCAAAGGCTTCGAGATTGCGGCCAGCAACGCAGCACTTAGCGGGGAATTTAACGATGTGTTACTGGCGCTAAACCTTAGCCCGTTGGTGCATTCCGATCGCGATGCTGAGTTGCTGGCGCGTGAGATGATTCTGGCGCATGAGAAATGGCTGCCAAATTTTGCCGACTGCATAGCAGAACTCAAAAAAGCACATTAACCGGGGCTGATTATGGAACGCTTACTGATTGTTAATGCCGATGATTTTGGCTTAAGCAAAGGTCAGAACTACGGCATTATCGAGGCCTGTCGAAACGGTATTGTCACGTCAACGACGGCGCTGGTGAATGGTGAAGCTATCGACCATGTGGTGCAGTTGAGTCGTGATGAACCGAGCCTGGCAGTTGGGATGCATTTTGTTCTCACCATGGGCAAGCCGCTGACTGCAATGCCGGGTTTAACCCGCGAAGGCGTGCTGGGGAAGTGGATCTGGCAACTGGCGGAAGAAGATGCTTTACCGCTAAAGGAAATTGCTCAGGAACTTGCCTGTCAGTATCTGCGTTTCATTGAGCTATTTGGGCGCAAACCTACACATCTTGATAGCCATCATCATGTGCATATGTTCCCGCAGATTTTCCCGATTGTGGCAAAGTTTGCGGCTGAAGAGGGGATTGCGTTGCGCATCGACCGTCAGCCGTTATTTAGCGATGGTGATTTACCCGCTAAATTGCGCAGTTCGCAGGGCTTCAGTAGCGCGTTCTATGGTGAAGAGATTAGCGAGTCACTGTTTCTGCAAGTGCTGGATGATTCCAGCCATCGCGGTGAACGTTCGTTGGAAGTGATGTGCCATCCGGCGTTTGTCGATAATACAATTCGCCAGAGTGCTTATTGCTTTCCACGGTTAACGGAGCTGGAAGTGTTGACATCAGCATCGTTGAAGTATGCCATTGCCGAGCGAGGTTATCGGTTGGGTAGTTATCTTGATGTGTAAGATAGTTTGTAAAGTCACTCCCCTAGGGGAGTGACTTTATTCATATTTACGCCGGAATTTTATCAATCTTAGGAATACGTGACCATACGCGGTGCGCTGCCATTAGCGTTAATAGTTCATCCATAAAACTACCGTCGGCGCTGTCGGCTTCCACGATCCCTTCTTCACCCTGGTCATCAACCTTGATTGTCGCCTTAAACTTGCGTGCGTCTCCTGCCAGCGCAATCGGTTTAAGGTGTTTGTAGGCTTCCATCAGGTAATAGTTTGCATCGCCGTTGTCGGCAATATCGGCGATATTGCCGCAAGGGACAATCACCGCATCGACCGTCAGCGATGGTGCCCCGGCAAAGGTAGCGGCTATTGGCAGCATCGTACCGTCATCGGCAGTCACTTCCCCCATCCGCGAATAAAGCAGTTTGGCATGAACGCCTTTAGCTTTCAGCGCCTTGAGGATTGACAGAAGGTCTGCCGATCTCACTTCATCATTAAGCAAAATCGCTACCACACGACCTTTCACATCACCATCAGGAATGGCATACAGACTCAACGCAGGATCTTTTATCAGCCCGTTTACGTCAGGTGGCGGCGTAATATTCAGCTGATCGTCAGTCAGTTCGATACCGAGATTTTTTGCTACCGCCTGCGCCAGAGTCAGATCAATATGCGCCAACTGGTCAACGACGCGTTCACGAATATAAGGTCGTACAACTTTGCTTAACTCAAAGCTGAAACCATCGACAATATGGCGTTGCTCGAACGGCGTCTGACTTAACCAGAACAGGCGCGGATGCGAATAGTATTCGCCAAATGATGGGCTGCGCTCCCGCACTTTATTGCCTTCCACGCGCTCCTGGTATGATTCAAATCCACCGCGTTTTGGCCCCGGCGGCGTTTCGCGCGGCCAGTTATCGTTGATCGAGTTCGGTTCGTAATTCGCCGGGTTAGTGTCGATTCCCATCCGATGCATACCGTCACGCTGGAAATTGTGGTACGGGCAGGTAGGGCGATTAATCGGAATTTCATGAAAATTCGGCCCGCCAAGACGGCTGATTTGTGTATCGGTATAGGAGAACAAACGCCCCTGCAACAGCGGATCGTTGGTGAAATCCAGACCGGGGACAATATGACCAGGATGGAAAGCTGCCTGTTCGTTTTCGGCAAAGAAGTTATCCGGGTTACGGTTAAGCACCATTTTGCCGACGCGCTGAACGGGGACTAACTCTTCCGGGATGAGTTTCGTTGGGTCAAGCAGGTCGAAGTCGAATTTGAATTCATCTTCTTCGGGGATCAACTGGAAGCCCAGTTCATACTCCGGGAAGTCGCCTGCTTCAATGGCTTCCCACAGTTCGCGGCGGTGGAAGTCTGGATCACGTCCGGTAAGTTTCTGCGCTTCATCCCAAACCAGCGAGGCTTTACCTGCCAGTGGTTTCCAGTGGAAACGCACAAAGGTTGCTTTACCTTCGGCGTTAATCAGGCGGAAGGTGTGAATGCCGAAGCCTTCCATGGTGCGGTAACTGCGTGGTATTCCGCGATCTGACATCGCCCACATCACGTTGTGGAGCGTTTCTGGTTGCAGGGAAACATAATCCCAGAAGGTGTCGTGGGCGCTTTGCCCTTGCGGAATTGCCCAGTGCGGTTCTGGTTTTACCGCATGAACAAAGTCCGGAAATTTGTGTGCATCCTGAATAAAGAAGACAGGCGTGTTGTTACCCACAAGATCAAAAATGCCTTCTTCGGTATAGAACTTGGTGGCGAAACCACGGATATCACGCACCGTATCTGCCGAACCTGCGCCACCCTGAACGGTAGAGAAACGCACGAACACCGGGGTAATTTTGTTCGGATCTGACAGGAAGTCGGCTTTGGTGATATCGCTTAAGTTTTTATATGGCTGGAAATAACCGTGAGCGGCTGACCCACGCGCGTGAACGATACGTTCCGGGATACGTTCATGGTCGAAGTGGGTGATTTTCTCGCGCAGAATAAAATCTTCCAGCAGCGTTGGACCACGGCTACCGGCTCGCAGTGAGTTTTGATCGTCGGCGATGCGCACGCCCTGATTAGTGGTCAGCGCATAATTTTCACTGCCTTTGCGTACGTCTTCCAGAGAGTTTAGTTTTTCGTTACGCGTATCAGGAGCTTTCAGACTCCCAGGGGCGGTAGGTTGTGCGCCTGGCGGGGTCGGTTCAGCCGCTGGACGATGAGATCCGTCTTCAGGTGCCAGTGAGTCCATTCCCGGTTTCGCTTCGCTGGAGTCGTGTAGTGGTGACTGGTGCTGATGTGGGTTCTTTTCGTTATGTTGCGACATTGAACTCGTCTCCTTAATTCATTACTGAAAGGGCCGCTGTTTTGGTCAAAAAACCCTCTAACTATAGACCATCAGGGTGATCTCGCTCTGGAAGCGGTGCCAGAGAAGGTATTCGGGAATATACGCAAAGCAGGACGGACGGGGGGTAAATCAGCTAAACTACAATTTTTCTGATTTTTAATATGCGTTTAGTGAAGCCAGTAATGAAGAAACCGCTACGTCAGCAAAACCGCCCGATTATTAGCTATGTTCCTCGCACGGAACCTGCGCCGCCAGAACATGCGATTAAGATGGATTCGTTTCGCGATGTCTGGATGCTGCGTGGCAAATATGTTGCGTTTGTGCTGGTTGGGGAATCATTCTTGCGCTCACCTGCGTTTAATGTGCCGGAGTCGGCTCAGCGTTGGGCTAATCAGGTGCGCCAGGAAAATGAGATCGAAGAATAAATAAACGCCTGTCGAAGGACAGGCGTTTTGCGTTATAAACCAGGATTAACGGTGTGCCAGTTCGGCGTCGTCTTCGCTGTCCAGAATGGACTTATCGGTTTGCTTAAGCCACTGGCTGGTCAGCGTACCTGCGGTCATTGAGCCGCTCACGTTCAATGCAGTTCGACCCATATCGATAAGCGGTTCAACGGAGATTAACAAAGCCACCAGCGTTACCGGCAAGCCCATCGCTGGCAGAACAATCAACGCGGCGAATGTCGCACCACCACCAACACCTGCAACACCGGCAGAACTGACGGTAACAATACCGACCAAAGTTGCAATCCACATCGGATCCAGCGGGTTAATACCCACCGTTGGCGCTACCATTACGGCCAGCATTGCCGGATACAACCCGGCACAGCCGTTTTGACCAATGGTCGCCCCGAAAGAGGCGGCAAAACTGGCGATAGATTCAGGAACACCCAGACGACGCGTTTGTGCTTCAACGTTCAGTGGAATAGACGCAGCACTGGAACGGCTGGTGAAAGCAAATGTCAGCACCGGCCACACTTTGCGGAAGTATTTCAGCGGGCTGACGCCATTAATACCCAGCAGAATGCCATGCACCGCAAACATAATGATAAGACCCAGGTAGGACGCGACAACGAAGCTACCCAGCTTAATGATGTCTTGCAGGTTGGAACCGGCAACCACTTTGGTCATCAGCGCAAGCACGCCGTAAGGGGTGAGTTGCATGACCAGGCGAACCAGTTTCATCACCCAGCTTTGCAGTGTGTCGATAGCTGTTAAGACGCGTTCACCTTTCGGCGCATCATCTTTCAGCAGTTTCAGCGCAGCTACACCCAGGAATGCCGCAAAAATTACCACGCTGATAATTGATGTCGGATTCGCACCGGTCAGATCGGCAAACGGATTTTTCGGGATAAAAGACAGAATGAGTTGCGGAACACTTAAATCTGCGACTTTACCAACATAGTTGCTTTCAATAGCGTTCAGGCGAGCAGTCTCAGCGCCACCCTGAACCAGACCTTCAGCAGTCAGACCAAACAGGTTAGTCACCAGCACACCAACCAGCGCCGCAATCAGCGTGGTAAACAGCAGCGTACCGATGGTCAGAAAACTGATTTTTCCTAACTGAGATGCGTTATGCAGGCGAGCAACCGCGCTCAGAATAGAGGCGAATACTAACGGCATAACGATCATTTGCAGTAGCTGAACATAGCCGTTACCGACAATGTTAAACCACTGTACAGAATCTTTAAGTACCTGGCTGTCAGAACCATAAATGGTATGCAGAGCAAGGCCAAAGACCACGCCCATCACCAGACCCACCAGCACTTTTTTTGCCAGACTCCACTGTTTGTGGCGGGCCTGAGCCAGCACAAACAGCAGAACAACGAACACTACGATGTTCGCAATTAATGGAAAGTTCATCCCCGTTCTCCTGATCTTATTATTTCTATCACTGTGTAACAGTCATAGTGTTGGCGCAAGATTAACAGAACTGTGAGCTGGCTCTTATATTCAAATGGAATTGCTTATTCCAGAAAGGTGATTTTTGCCTTTTTAGTATTCAACCTGGTGCTTAATAAGGCGATGAAACTGGATCTGCAAGGTATTGATCATTTGCGATGACCAACGAACCGCGCTGTTTTCAGGCAGGGAATGGGGCATCCACACCGACCAGACAAATAATGCCATGCAGAGAAAACGTTCCAGCTGATTGCCCTTTTGTGGCACCAGAATTGGCAGGCGAAAGCGCCAGCGACACGGCCAGAGCAGGGGAACACCAGCCGGTGTCAGCATATCGGCAAGAATATGACTCAAATAACCCAGCACCATACCTTGCAGTGCATCAGCCGGAATAAACCAGCTTTCCGGCACCTTGAGATAAAAGGTTGCCAGCAGGGCAAATACAGCCAGCAAACTGTGGGTAAATCCACGGTGTCCAAATGCGCGGGCAATGGGTTTTGATATCCACCTTAATCGCTGCCCAAGAAACGATTTTGGGTGGTCGATGTCCGGTAACAGACACGTTAAGATCGCGGAAGGGACAATATGCCACCAGTCACCCTGTGCCAGCACGGGCGTCAGCTCGGCATTTTTGGCAAATACCGCACAAGCAATAGAAAAGAGAAGGTGACCTTCCGCCGTCATGATAAAACTCACTAAACTGTCGATACGTACAGTATAGGATTTTTATACAGTGCGCGGAAGTGGTGACGGTGTAACTCTTTATCACAAAATGATGATAAATCCGCCAGTTGAATAAAAATTCAGATAAAAAGCCAGGGGCAGTTATGGCACTGCCCGATTTTATTAGCCGAGGAGGTCGGTCGCGGTCAATTCGGTGAGAGAGGAAAGTTTTACGTTTGCCAACACAAAACGGGGATCATTTTGCGCTTCGGGCGCGGGGACAACGATAGAACGCATACGTGCCGCTTTAGAGGCGATCATGCCATTTACAGAGTCTTCCAGCGCCACGCAGGCGAGAGGATCAACGCCCAGTTTTGCTGCACAGTCGAGATACACTTGTGGATGCGGCTTGCTGTAAGGCAGCTTTTCGGCGGAGGCGAGGGCATCGAAACTATCACGTAAGTCAAACATGGTCAGTACTTTCTCCAGCATATGTAACGGTGACGCGGAGGCCAGACCTACCAATAATCCTTGTTCTTTGCATAGCGCAACGGCCTCACGCACACCAGGTAGTAATGGTCGTGTCTCTTCAACCAGTGAAATGGCACGGGCAATAACCCGTTCAACTACCTCCTGACGACTCGGCCCATTCCACGGTTGCCGGGCATACCACAGATCGACCACCATATCGATGCGTAAACCTAAGGTGTCCGGTAGCTCGTTACGACGGGAGATATCTACCCCCAGGCTTGCCATCACATCCAGTTCGGCTCGATCCCATAAAGGTTCTGAGTCGATAAGTAATCCATCCATATCGAAAATTGCAGCAAGAATCTGACGCGGGGTTGACATTACAACCTCTCCTTTAGAGCATTATGTGTAAGGTATTAAGCAGTGCTTATGATTAAGCGCCTATCATATCGCCTTTAAAGAATGGGCGAAAACAGATATCTACAGGTAAACTAATTGAAACGACGCGTCTTAATCAAGGAGAACTCATGACGTATCAACAAGCTGGACGCATTGCTGTTTTGAAAAGGATTTTGGGTTGGGTGATTTTTATACCGACACTTGTTTCCACGTTAATTTCCTTGCTGAAGTTTATGAATGTCCGGCAAGAATCCCAGGAAGGTATCAATGCTGTAATGCTCGACTTTGCGCATGTCATGATCGATATGATGCAGGCGAATACGCCTTTTCTGAATCTGTTCTGGTACAACTCACCGACGCCCAATTTTAATGGTGGCGTGAACGTTATGTTTTGGGTGATTTTCATCCTGATATTTGTGGGGCTTGCGCTGCAAGACTCTGGTGCCCGTATGAGCCGCCAGGCGCGCTTTTTGCGCGAAGGTGTTGAGGATCAACTCATTCTGGAGAAGGCTAAAGGGGAAGAGGGGTTAACGCGTGAACAGATTGAGTCACGCATTGTTGTGCCACACCATACTATTTTCTTACAGATTTTCTCACTCTATATTCTGCCGGTAATTTGTATTGCTGCGGGGTATGTGTTCTTTTCTTTGCTTGGATTTATTTAAGTAAAAGGCCGCATGGAGCGGCCATTATCATCAATCCACATCACGCAGCTAACAATCTATCCAGTGACTGCTGGGCAATAACCAAA
Organism: Escherichia sp. TW14182; assembly: GCF_000208525.1. Classification (NCBI taxonomy): domain Bacteria; kingdom Pseudomonadati; phylum Pseudomonadota; class Gammaproteobacteria; order Enterobacterales; family Enterobacteriaceae; genus Escherichia; species Escherichia sp. TW14182. The sequence continues at coordinate 41,374 of NZ_AEJZ01000006.1, read as the reverse complement.
TGCTGCCCGCCAAACAACCTTGCACGGTTAAGCAACGTGTAGAGTTGGTAAATTGGTTGACGTTCGAGGAAATCTGCCGGTAGCGGTGAAACGGACTGATAGCCGTCATAGATTTGTGGCGGCTGTTCGGTATGCAGTGGCAACATCGCCAGATCGCACTCTCTGTCGCCCCAGTAACAAGCAGGGTCGAATATATACGGCCCCTCCGGGCCCAGAGCGCAGTTTCCAGACCATAAATCGCCGTGTAACAGTGATGGCTGTGGCTGATGAGAGCTCAGGCGTTGCTTAATATGCTCGACGATGGAGTCGATATTGCCGAAGGCGATCCCTTTTTCTGCTGCCAGTTCCAGTTGCCAGCCAATACGTTGTTCAGCAAAGAACGTTGACCAGCGACGTTGCCAGGTATTGGGTTGTGGAGTAGTGGAAAGTGCGTTATCGAAATCGAGGCCAAATTGCGGCTGGTCACTCCATTGATGCAGGTGCGCAATTTGCTGTCCTAAAATAAATGCGTTATGTGCATCCAACGGGCGGGGCGGGAGATAGTCCATCACCAAAAAACTGTAGTCGCGGTCAGCGCCAACAGCCCAGACTTTAGGCACGCTGACCGTTTTACTGCGCGACAGTAATTCCAGCTGGTCGGCTTCGGCGGTAAAACCGGAAAGCAGTTCCCTTTCATCACATTTGACGAAAAAGTCACGTCCTGCGTAGCGTAAATGCCATGCGGCATGGACTTCTCCGCCAGGCAGTTCATTACGCAGTTCGATTTCGCCTTCACCTAACTGCTCGCTCAAAAGACGACTGATTGCCTGCCACATGATGTCTCTCCCATGTTGTCTGCCAGATCATAAGGTTAGCGCAGGAATGCGGTGCAAAAACACGAGCTAACGCACACCACAGACTGATTATTGCCCAAAAACCATTTATTTTCTGTTGCTATGCCAGTCCTCCCAGGTGGTGATCATGATCTCTGGGTCTTTGCCTGTGGCGCTTTGGGTGAGTGCGGCAACCAGCTCTCTTATTTCATCTTCACTTTGAGTACTGATAAGCCCAAAGGTGTTCGTTCCCAGCTCATGGATATTTCCGTCATCATCCGTCATGGTCAGTAAAAAACCGTCGCGTGTCAGAAAGTTATTTAACTCATTAATTTCAGTTAATGTGTCTTCATGCAACATGACAGTAATGACATAACGGACAAGATCGCCCCCAGCCATAATTCACCTCTTTGTTATCACGTGATTTTTTAGCATAGTCGGAGAAACGCGTTGTCGACAGGTTTATGGTGATTCCCCCAATGATTGGGGGAATATCTCTATAAGTGGGAAAGGTAAGCGTAAATTTTTTGCGTATCGTCATGGGAGCACAGACGAGTTCCTTGATTGAGCGTGGCGGCGCTGCCCGCAGCGACCCCAAAACGAACCATCTCTGCAAGAGAGGCATTTTCTGCCAGCTTCAGCGTCATCGCGCCGACCATGCTGTCACCTGCACCGACGGTACTCTGGCTTTTCACCGGTGGTGGCACAACCTGAATGCAGTTTTCGCTGTCCACCCCCAGCGCGCCCTGCGGGCCAAGGGAAACGACAACCCGTTTGGCTTTGCCGCTATTAACGATTTCCTGCGCGGCTTTGCGTACATCATCAGGCTGGGTGAGTTCGCGGTTAACCAGTGCGCTTAGCTCTTTCTGGTTAGGTTTAACCAGTTCAATGTTGCCAATGGCCAGGGCTGCACTTAAAGCCTCGCCAGAACTGTCGACGATGCAGCGAATCCCTTGTCTTTGCGCAGCTGAAATAAGCTGAGTTAATTTTTCCAGCTTCACACCTGGGGGCAGGCTTCCGCTTATGACCAGAATGGCTCCAGATTCAATTTCCAGAACTTGCTCTTCAAGTTGACGAAATTCATCGTCACTTAATGTCGCGCCAGGCATGACAAATCGGTACTGTTCACCTGTAGATTCCACATGTACGTGCAGATTCTGGCGGGTCCAGTCTTTTGCTTCGACAGTCGCAACCGGGACATTTTCATCAGACAGCAGTGAAACCAGATGTTCGCCAGTCGCTCCGCCAGCCGGGAAGATTGCCGTGGCGCTCCCACCAAGGTGGGCAATGGCGCGGGCGACGTTAATACCGCCGCCACCAGGCTCGAACACCGGTGCGGTACAACGCAGTTTTCCTTCGGGATAAATTTGCGGGGTAATTGTTGCGCTATCGAGAGAGGGCGCAAGTGTCAACGTATAGATACGTACCATCATTTCCTCCTATAGGCTGATTTCAGTCTGGCACTGAATCAGTGGAAAGTGAAGAAATTAACAATATGATTTATTGGATATTTATATGAAATTAATAAGATGAAGATATATAAATAAATATTTGTTTTCATAATGTGCTTATTCAAAAAATGAAATAAGAAGTCGTTGCTAAGTTTTTCACTCCTTTTTATAATTTGTCACCTTTCCAGGGACGCTACTCTTTGATCCTTAAGAAAGTTTCCGGGACCGCGATGGTCTCTTTTTTTGTTGTACGGACTTTTAATAAATGAAGCTTTTGAAGACAGTTCCTGCCATCGTTATGCTGGCGGGGGGTATGTTTGCGTCTCTGAATGCAGCTGCCGATGATTCCGTTTTTACTGTCATGGACGATCCTGCCAGCGCCAAAAAACCTTTTGAAGGTAATCTGAATGCAGGCTACCTTGCACAATCAGGTAACACGAAAAGTTCTTCACTAACGGCTGATACCACTATGACCTGGTATGGGCATTCTACTGCCTGGTCGCTGTGGGGGAATGCCAGTAATACTTCTTCTAACGATGAGCGTTCTTCGGAAAAATATGCGGCGGGCGGGCGTAGCCGTTTTAATTTAACTGACTATGACTATTTATTTGGTCAGGCAAGCTGGCTGACAGACCGCTATAACGGTTATCGCGAACGCGATGTGTTGACTGCGGGTTATGGTCGCCAGTTTTTGAATGGCCCGGTACACAGCTTCCGCTTTGAATTCGGTCCTGGCGTGCGTTACGACAAATATACCGACAATGCCAGTAAAACCCAGCCGCTGGGTTATGCTTCCGGGGCTTACGCGTGGCAGTTGACCGACAACGCGAAAATTACCCAGGGTGTTTCCGTCTTTGGCGCAGAAGATACGACACTGAACTCGGAAAGCGCGTTAAATGTGGCTATTAATGAACATTTCGGTCTGAAGGTGGCGTACAACGTTACATGGAACTCTGAACCGCCTGAATCGGCTCCAGAACATACCGATCGCCGAACAACGTTATCGCTGGGATATAAAATGTAATTACTGCCGGGCCGCGACGAGCGGTCTGGCTTTTTCGTTAGCTAATAGCGTTCTACCATTCAACCCCAAATCATTGCCGCCCAACGCAGTAACAGCATAGCGCCACAAATAGCCAGTAGCACCACCACCATCTTCCAGTGTTTTTTGTCAAAACGTTTTGTCGGCATGTGTTTTCCTGCGTATTTCGAGTGGTCAATATCCGAGTGTAACAAAATGGGCAGGCGTTGCCTGTATTGATTTATATCATTTCGATCATGATGATTGCCGCTTTGCCCGATAACAAATACCGTGTAAACTGCCAGACGGTATTATCAGAAAGTGGGTGTAGGTCTGGCATCGCTAATCAGCATGTTGTGACATATTTCGCAGAGTGAAGCGGGAATCAGCCCAAACCTTTTTGGTAAATTTCATATGAATCTTTGTATGTGATCTTGCGTATGGGTCACCACTGCAAATAAGGATATAACATGCCTGTTATTACTCTTCCTGATGGCAGCCAACGCCATTACGACCACGCTGTCAGTCCCATGGATGTTGCGCTGGACATTGGTCCAGGTCTGGCGAAAGCCTGTATCGCAGGGCGCGTAAATGGTGAGCTGGTTGATGCTTGCGATCTGATTGAAAACGACGCACAACTGTCGATCATTACCGCAAAAGACGAAGAAGGTCTGGAGATCATTCGTCACTCCTGCGCGCACCTGTTAGGGCACGCGATTAAACAACTTTGGCCGCATACCAAAATGGCAATCGGCCCGGTTATTGACAACGGTTTCTATTACGACGTTGATCTTGACCGCACGTTAACCCAGGAAGATGTCGAAGCACTCGAGAAGCGGATGCATGAGCTTGCTGAGAAAAACTACGACGTCATTAAGAAGAAAGTCAGCTGGCACGAAGCGCGTGAAACGTTTGTTAAACGCGGCGAGAGCTATAAAGTCTCCATCCTGGACGAAAATATTGCCCATGATGACCAGCCAGGCCTCTATTTCCATGAAGAATATGTCGATATGTGCCGTGGTCCGCACGTACCGAATATGCGTTTCTGCCATCATTTCAAACTGATGAAAACGGCAGGCGCTTACTGGCGCGGCGACAGCAACAACAAAATGTTGCAGCGTATTTACGGTACTGCGTGGGCAGATAAAAAAGCCCTCAACGCTTACCTGCAGCGCCTGGAAGAAGCCGCTAAACGCGATCACCGTAAAATCGGTAAGCAGCTTGACCTGTATCATATGCAGGAAGAAGCACCGGGTATGGTATTCTGGCACAACGACGGCTGGACAATCTTCCGCGAACTGGAAGTGTTCGTTCGTTCTAAACTGAAAGAGTACCAGTATCAGGAAGTAAAAGGTCCGTTCATGATGGACCGCGTCCTGTGGGAAAAAACCGGTCACTGGGACAACTACAAAGATGCGATGTTCACCACGTCTTCAGAGAACCGTGAATACTGCATTAAGCCGATGAACTGCCCGGGTCACGTACAAATTTTCAACCAGGGGCTGAAGTCGTATCGCGATCTGCCGCTGCGTATGGCCGAGTTCGGTAGCTGCCATCGTAACGAGCCGTCAGGTTCTCTGCATGGCCTGATGCGTGTACGTGGTTTTACCCAGGATGACGCGCATATCTTCTGTACTGAAGAACAAATTCGCGATGAAGTTAACGGATGTATCCGTTTAGTCTATGATATGTACAGCACTTTTGGCTTCGAAAAAATCGTGGTCAAACTTTCCACTCGTCCTGAAAAACGTATTGGTAGCGACGAAATGTGGGATCGTGCTGAGGCGGATCTGGCGGTTGCGCTGGAAGAAAACAACATCCCGTTTGAATATCAACTGGGTGAAGGCGCTTTCTACGGTCCGAAAATTGAATTTACCCTGTATGACTGCCTCGATCGTGCATGGCAGTGCGGTACAGTACAGCTGGACTTCTCCTTGCCGTCTCGTCTGAGCGCCTCCTATGTAGGCGAAGACAACGAGCGTAAGGTTCCGGTAATGATTCACCGCGCAATTCTGGGGTCAATGGAACGTTTCATTGGTATCCTGACCGAAGAGTTCGCTGGTTTCTTCCCGACCTGGCTTGCGCCAGTGCAGGTTGTTATCATGAACATTACCGATTCTCAGTCTGAATACGTTAACGAATTGACGCAAAAACTATCAAATGCGGGCATTCGTGTTAAAGCAGACTTGAGAAATGAGAAGATTGGCTTTAAAATCCGCGAGCACACTTTGCGTCGCGTCCCATATATGCTGGTCTGTGGTGATAAAGAGGTGGAATCTGGCAAAGTTGCCGTTCGCACCCGCCGTGGTAAAGACCTGGGAAGCATGGACGTAAATGAAGTGATCGAGAAGCTGCAACAAGAGATTCGCAGCCGCAGTCTTAAACAATTGGAGGAATAAGGTATTAAAGGCGGAAAACGAGTTCAAACGGCGCGCCCTAACCGTATCAATGGCGAAATTCGCGCCCAGGAAGTTCGCTTAACAGGTCTGGAAGGCGAGCAGCTTGGTATTGTGAGTCTGAGAGAAGCTCTGGAGAAAGCAGAAGAAGCCGGAGTAGACTTAGTCGAGATCAGCCCTAACGCCGAGCCGCCGGTTTGTCGTATCATGGATTACGGCAAATTCCTCTATGAAAAGAGCAAGTCTTCTAAGGAACAGAAGAAAAAGCAAAAAGTTATCCAGGTTAAGGAAATCAAATTCCGTCCTGGTACAGATGAAGGCGACTATCAGGTAAAACTCCGCAGCCTGATTCGCTTTCTGGAAGAGGGTGACAAAGCCAAAATCACACTGCGTTTCCGTGGTCGTGAGATGGCGCACCAGCAAATCGGTATGGAAGTGCTTAATCGCGTGAAAGACGATTTGCAAGAACTGGCAGTGGTCGAATCCTTCCCAACGAAGATCGAAGGCCGCCAGATGATCATGGTGCTCGCTCCTAAGAAGAAACAGTAAGGCCATCAAGTAATCATTCCTGTGAGCTTCGGCTCACAGGGTGATTCGCCTTTGTTTCTGTTTATCAACAATGCGAAGTGGAAGTTATTAAAATGCCAAAAATTAAGACCGTACGCGGTGCTGCTAAGCGCTTCAAAAAAACCGGTAAAGGTGGTTTTAAGCACAAGCACGCTAACCTGCGTCACATTCTGACCAAAAAAGCGACCAAACGTAAACGTCACCTGCGTCCGAAAGCCATGGTTTCCAAAGGCGATCTGGGTCTGGTAATCGCGTGCCTGCCGTACGCATAAGCCGTTAACGTTTTTAACTTTTTAATTAGAATATAGATACAGGAGAGCACATATGGCTCGCGTAAAACGTGGTGTTATTGCACGCGCACGTCACAAGAAAATTTTGAAACAAGCTAAAGGTTACTACGGTGCGCGTTCTCGCGTATACCGCGTTGCCTTCCAGGCTGTTATCAAAGCTGGTCAGTATGCTTACCGTGACCGTCGTCAACGTAAGCGTCAGTTCCGTCAACTGTGGATTGCGCGTATCAACGCAGCAGCACGTCAGAACGGTATTTCTTACAGCAAATTCATCAATGGCCTGAAAAAAGCCTCTGTTGAAATCGACCGTAAGATCCTGGCTGATATCGCTGTATTCGACAAAGTAGCGTTCACCGCTCTGGTTGAAAAAGCGAAAGCAGCTCTGGCATAAGCCAGTTGGAAGAGGGAGCTAGTCTCCCTCTTTTCGTTTCAACACCATCAGAACATTGACTTTTATCGTCAATGCCTTTTCAATAAAGGTCTTTTGAAGAGTACCAAAAGGTAACGCAAGCAATGAATGCTGCTATTTTCCGCTTCTTTTTTTACTTTAGCACCTGACACCAGGAGGCTAGCGCGTGAGAAGAGAAACGGAAAACAGCGCCTGAAAGCCTCCCAGTGGAGGCTTTTTTTGTATGCGCGTTTTGAAGAATAAAAAGCTTGTCTCATCAGGCGTAATTATCGCCGCCATTCTGGACACGGACAGTGCGGAGAAACCGGAGCGTACTTTTCAGTACGTGAGGCTTTCGAGCACTGCCCAGGACAAAATGGCAAGTAAAATAGCCTGATGGGATAGGCTCTAAGTCCAACGAACCAGTGTCACCACTGACACAATGAGGAAAACCATGTCACATCTCGCAGAACTGGTTGCCAGTGCGAAGGCGGCCATTAGCCAGGCGTCAGATGTTGCCGCGTTAGACAATGTGCGCGTCGAATATTTGGGTAAAAAAGGGCACTTAACCCTTCAGATGACGACCCTGCGTGAACTGCCGCCAGAAGAACGCCCGGCAGCCGGTGCGGTTATCAACGAAGCGAAAGAGCAGGTGCAGCAGGCGTTGAATGCGCGTAAAGCCGAACTGGAAAGCGCGGCGCTGAATGCGCGCCTGGCAGCGGAAACTATTGATGTCTCCCTGCCTGGTCGCCGTATTGAAAACGGCGGTCTGCATCCGGTGACTCGGACCATCGACCGTATCGAAAGTTTCTTCGGTGAGCTTGGCTTTACCGTGGCGACCGGACCGGAAATCGAAGACGATTATCATAACTTCGATGCTCTGAATATTCCTGGTCACCACCCGGCGCGCGCTGACCACGACACTTTCTGGTTTGATGCGACCCGTCTGCTGCGTACCCAGACTTCTGGTGTACAGATCCGCACCATGAAAGCTCAGCAGCCGCCGATTCGTATCATCGCGCCTGGACGTGTTTATCGTAACGACTACGACCAGACCCACACGCCGATGTTCCATCAGATGGAAGGCCTGATTGTTGATACCAATATCAGCTTCACCAACCTGAAAGGCACGCTGCACGATTTCCTGCGTAACTTCTTTGAAGAAGATTTGCAGATTCGTTTCCGTCCTTCTTATTTCCCGTTCACCGAACCGTCTGCAGAAGTTGACGTCATGGGTAAAAACGGCAAATGGCTGGAAGTGCTGGGTTGTGGGATGGTGCATCCGAACGTGCTGCGTAACGTTGGTATCGACCCGGAAGTTTACTCTGGTTTCGCCTTCGGGATGGGGATGGAGCGTCTGACCATGTTGCGTTATGGCGTCACCGACCTGCGTTCATTCTTCGAAAACGATCTGCGTTTCCTCAAACAGTTTAAATAAGGCAGGAATAGATTATGAAATTCAGTGAACTGTGGTTACGCGAATGGGTGAACCCGGCGATTGATAGCGACGCGCTGGCGAATCAAATCACCATGGCGGGTCTGGAAGTTGACGGTGTAGAACCGGTTGCCGGTAGCTTCCACGGCGTGGTTGTTGGTGAAGTGGTTGAGTGTGCCCAGCATCCGAACGCGGACAAACTGCGTGTGACCAAAGTCAATGTCGGCGGCGATCGCCTGCTGGATATCGTCTGCGGTGCGCCAAACTGCCGTCAGGGGCTGCGTGTGGCGGTAGCGACCATTGGTGCTGTTCTGCCGGGCGATTTCAAAATTAAAGCGGCGAAACTGCGTGGTGAACCGTCTGAAGGGATGCTGTGTTCCTTCTCTGAGCTGGGGATTTCTGACGATCACAACGGCATTATCGAACTGCCAGCGGATGCGCCAATTGGCACCGACATCCGCGAATACCTGAAACTTGATGATAACACCATCGAAATCAGCGTTACGCCAAACCGTGCCGACTGCTTAGGCATCATTGGTGTTGCGCGTGACGTGGCTGTGCTGAATCAACTACCGCTGATTGAACCGGAAATCGTTCCGGTTGGTGCGACCATCGACGACACGCTGCCGATTGCAGTAGAAGCGCCGGAAGCCTGCCCGCGTTATCTTGGCCGTGTGGTAAAAGGCATTAACGTTAAAGCGCCAACTCCGCTGTGGATGAAAGAAAAACTGCGTCGTTGCGGGATCCGTTCTATCGATGCAGTTGTTGACGTCACCAACTATGTGCTGCTCGAACTGGGCCAGCCGATGCACGCTTTCGATAAAGATCGCATTGAAGGCGGCATTGTGGTGCGGATGGCGAAAGAGGGCGAAACGCTGGTGCTGCTTGATGGCACTGAAGCGAAGCTGAATGCTGACACCCTGGTCATTGCCGATCACAACAAGGCGCTGGCGATGGGCGGCATCTTCGGTGGCGAACACTCTGGCGTAAATGAAGAAACGCAAAACGTCCTGCTGGAATGTGCTTTCTTCAGCCCGCTGTCTATCACCGGTCGTGCTCGTCGTCATGGTCTGCATACCGATGCGTCTCATCGTTACGAGCGTGGTGTTGATCCGGCACTGCAGCACAAAGCGATGGAACGTGCGACCCGTCTGCTGATTGACATCTGTGGCGGTGAAGCTGGTCCGGTAATCGATATTACCAACGAAGCAACGTTGCCGAAGCGCGCGACCATCACTTTGCGTCGCAGCAAACTGGATCGCCTGATTGGTCATCATATTGCTGATGAACAGGTGACTGACATCCTGCGCCGTCTCGGCTGTGAAGTGACCGAAGGTAAGGACGAGTGGCAGGCAGTTGCGCCGAGCTGGCGTTTCGACATGGAGATTGAAGAAGATCTGGTCGAAGAAGTGGCGCGTGTTTACGGCTACAACAACATCCCGGATGAGCCGGTACAGGCGAGCCTGATTATGGGCACTCACCGTGAAGCTGACCTGTCACTCAAGCGCGTGAAAACGCTGCTCAACGACAAAGGCTATCAGGAAGTGATCACTTACAGCTTCGTTGATCCGAAAGTTCAACAGATGATCCATCCTGGCGTTGAAGCGTTACTGCTGCCAAGCCCGATCTCCGTTGAAATGTCGGCAATGCGTCTGTCTCTGTGGACTGGCCTGCTGGCAACCGTGGTGTACAACCAGAACCGTCAGCAAAACCGCGTGCGCATTTTTGAAAGCGGTCTGCGTTTCGTACCAGATACTCAGGCACCGTTGGGCATTCGTCAGGATCTGATGTTAGCTGGTGTGATTTGCGGTAACCGTTACGAAGAGCACTGGAACCTGGCAAAAGAGACCGTTGATTTCTATGATTTGAAAGGCGATCTTGAATCCGTACTCGACCTGACCGGTAAACTGGCTGACGTTGAGTTCCGTGCAGAAGCGAATCCGGCACTGCATCCGGGACAATCCGCAGCGATTTATCTGAAAGGTGAACGTATTGGTTTTGTTGGGGTTGTTCATCCTGAACTGGAACGTAAACTGGATCTTAACGGTCGCACTCTGGTGTTCGAACTGGAGTGGAACAAGCTCGCAGACCGCGTGGTGCCTCAGGCGCGCGAGATTTCTCGCTTCCCGGCGAACCGTCGTGACATCGCCGTTGTGGTCGCAGAAAACGTTCCTGCTGCGGATATTTTATCCGAATGTAAGAAAGTTGGCGTAAATCAGGTAGTTGGCGTAAACTTATTTGACGTGTACCGTGGTAAGGGTGTTGCGGAGGGGTATAAGAGCCTCGCCATTAGCCTGATCCTACAAGATACCAGCCGTACACTTGAAGAAGAGGAGATTGCCGCTACCGTCGCCAAATGTGTAGAGGCATTAAAAGAGCGATTCCAGGCATCATTGAGGGATTGAACCTATGGCGCTTACAAAAGCTGAAATGTCAGAATATCTGTTTGATAAGCTTGGGCTTAGCAAGCGGGATGCCAAAGAACTGGTTGAACTGTTTTTCGAAGAGATCCGTCGCGCTCTGGAGAACGGCGAACAGGTAAAACTCTCTGGTTTTGGTAACTTCGATCTGCGTGATAAGAATCAACGCCCGGGACGTAACCCGAAAACGGGCGAAGATATTCCCATTACAGCACGGCGCGTGGTGACCTTCAGACCCGGACAGAAGTTAAAAAGCCGTGTCGAAAACGCTTCGCCCAAAGACGAGTAATCTGATCTAACTAAAAAGGCCGCTCTGCGGCCTTTTTTCTTTTCACTACTGGCGAGTCACCGTAAAATCAACGAAATGACTCTTCAGCAGAACGGATACCATGCTGACACTTGCCCGCCAACAACAGCGACAAAATGTACGCTGGTTATTTAGCCTGTCAATATTAATGCTGCTGGCGCTTCTTTTAAGCCTTTGTGCTGGTGAACAATGGATCTCGCCAACTGACTGGTTTACTCCACGAGGCGAGCTTTTTGTCTGGCAAATACGTCTTCCACGCACGCTGGCTGTATTGCTGGTTGGTGCTGCGCTGGCGTTATCCGGCGCAGTAATGCAGGCGCTATTTGAAAACCCGCTTGCAGAACCAGGGTTACTCGGCGTCTCTAATGGTGCAGGTGTAGGGCTTATCGCCGCTGTATTGCTGGGGCACGGGCAATTACCTGAGTGGGCGCTGGGGCTTTGTGCCATTGCTGGTGCACTCATTATCACTTTAATTCTGTTGCGTTTTGCCCGCCGTCATCTTTCGACCAGCCGATTATTGCTGGCGGGAGTTGCATTAGGGATTATCTGTAGCGCATTAATGACGTGGGCCATTTACTTTTCCACCTCGGTTGATTTACGTCAGTTAATGTACTGGATGATGGGCGGCTTTGGCGGCGTTGACTGGCGGCAAAGCTGGCTGATGGTGGCGTTGATCCCGGTATTGTTGTGGATTTGCTGTCAGTCCAGACCGATGAATATGTTAGCTCTTGGCGAGGTCTCGGCGCGACAGCTGGGGTTGCCTCTTTGGTTCTGGCGCAATGTGCTGGTGGCAGCGACCGGCTGGATGGTTGGTGTCAGTGTGGCGCTGGCGGGCGCTATCGGCTTTATTGGTCTGGTGATCCCACATATTCTCCGGCTGTGTGGTTTAACCGATCATCGCGTATTACTTCCAGGCTGCGCGCTGGCAGGGGCGAGCGCATTGCTGCTGGCCGATGTTGTAGCGCGCCTGGCATTAGCTGCCGCAGAGCTGCCTATTGGCGTGGTCACCGCAACGTTGGGTGCGCCGGTGTTTATCTGGTTATTGTTAAAAGCAGGACGTTAGCCGCAAAAAGACGGTCTATGATTAAAAGCTAAGATTTTTACTGACCACATCCAGGAGACACGATGCAAGATTCCATTCTGACCACTGTAGTGAAGGATATCGACGGTGAAGTGACCACGCTGGAGAAATATGCCGGTAATGTACTGTTGATTGTCAATGTCGCCTCAAAGTGTGGCTTAACGCCGCAATATGAGCAGCTGGAGAATATTCAGAAAGCCTGGGCCGATCGTGGTTTTGTCGTGCTGGGATTCCCGTGTAACCAGTTTCTGGAGCAAGAACCGGGCAGCGATGAAGAGATTAAAACTTACTGCACCACCACCTGGGGGGTGACGTTCCCGATGTTCAGTAAGATTGAGGTCAATGGCGAAGGTCGCCATCCGCTGTATCAAAAACTGATTGCCGCAGCGCCGACCGCAGTCGCGCCGGAAGAAAGCGGATTCTATGCGCGCATGGTCAGCAAAGGTCGTGCACCGCTGTACCCTGATGATATTTTGTGGAATTTTGAGAAATTCCTGGTAGGCAGAGATGGCAAAGTCATCCAGCGTTTTTCCCCGGATATGACGCCGGAAGATCCCATTGTGATGGAAAGTATTAAACTGGCGTTGGCAAAATAATGTCTATTGTGATGCAGTTGCAGGATGTAGCGGAATCAACCCGCCTGGGGCCGCTTTCGGGTGAGGTTCGGGCAGGGGAGATCCTGCATCTGGTGGGGCCGAACGGCGCGGGTAAGAGTACCTTGCTGGCGCGAATGGCCGGAATGACCGGCGGTAAGGGAAGCATTCAGTTCGCGGGGCAACCACTGGAAGTATGGTCCGCAACAAAACTCGCGCTGCATCGCGCCTATCTTTCACAGCAACAAACACCGCCATTTGCTATGCCGGTCTGGCATTACCTGACCCTGCATCAGCATGATAAAACGCGTAGCGACCTGTTAAACGATGTCGCCGGGGCGCTGGCTCTTGATGACAAACTCGGACGCAGCACCAATCAACTTTCCGGCGGTGAATGGCAACGTGTACGTCTTGCTGCGGTAGTGCTGCAAATCACACCACAAGCCAATCCCGCAGGCCAATTACTGCTTCTTGATGAGCCGATGAACAGCCTTGACGTTGCGCAACAAAGTGCGTTAGACAAAATTCTGAGCGCGCTATGCCAGCAAGGGCTAGCGATTGTGATGAGCAGTCACGATCTCAATCACACATTGCGTCACGCGCATCGGGCATGGCTGCTAAAAGGTGGAAAATTATTGGCCAGTGGACGCAGGGAGGACGTTCTGACACCGCCGAACCTGGCGCAGGCCTATGGGATGAATTTCCGCCGTCTGGACATTGAAGGTCACAGAATGCTGATTTCGACAGCCTGATAACAATAGCATCTTGAAAATCGGGTAATTTCGACGCTAAATTAATGCAAGAATAAAAAACAGAGGATTCGTACGGAATGCGTTTCTGCCTTATTTTAATCACAGCACTGTTTCTGGTCGGGTGTAGCCACCATAAAGCGCCGCCACCAAACGCCAGACTTTCTGACTCTATTACCGTGATTGCTGGTTTGAACGATCAACTACAAAGCTGGCATGGTACACCTTATCGTTATGGTGGTATGAGTCGTCGCGGGGTTGACTGCTCAGGCTTTGTGGTCGTAACGATGCGCGATCGTTTCGATTTGCAGTTGCCGCGTGAAACAAAGCAACAGGCCTCTATCGGTACTCAAATTGATAAAGACGAGTTGCTGCCAGGCGATCTGGTTTTCTTCAAAACTGGCTCTGGGCAAAATGGTTTACATGTGGGTATTTATGATACCAACAACCAATTTATTCACGCCTCTACCAGTAAAGGGGTGATGCGCTCTTCCCTTGATAATGTCTACTGGCAGAAAAATTTCTGGCAAGCGAGACGAATCTAGTATGTCGAAAAGGACGGTGATGATACATCACCGTCCTTTTACTTCTGAATACCGTAGTATTTTTCAGACAAAAATTCCGTAAATGGAATATTCGTTTATAATTAGAATAATCTAAAAAAGGACCCATGAAAAAGTGGTTAACAAGGAACAAATGAAAGTTATCCCTTCTGTTTTTTTTATACTTTATGGCCTCATCCTTTTTAGCCGGATTTGTAAAAATATTTCTGGAGAAGGGCGATTACCATGAAGATTTTACTGGATAATGTTTATCATTCTGATTGCTATTTCCTGCCGATAAGAGATAGCCGGCAAAATCTTGTTGGGGTTGAAATAATAACCCATTTCTCCAGTGAAGACGGTATGGTTCGCATCCCGACGACGCGGGTTATGGCGCAGCTTTCTGAGGAACAGCATTGGCAGCTATTTGCCGAGCAGTTAGAATTACTTAAATCATGCCAACATTTTTTTATTCAACACAAAATTTTTGCATGGATTAATTTAACGCCACAAGTAGCAAAATTATTATTAGGTGCTAATAATTACGCAGGCCAACTATTAAAATTTCCTTTTATTGAATTGCGGATTAATGAAAATTATCCACAACTTAATGAGGGGAAAGATAATTGTAATCTCTTGCGCTTATCTCAAATTTGTCCATTGGTGTTGGGGGATTTAGGTGCGGGTAACAGCACCATGAAAGCAATATTTGATGGTCTTTTCACTCGAGTTATGTTGGATAAAGGCTTTGTTCAGCAACAAATAGCTAATACATCCTTCGCACCATTTATTCGTGCTATTCATACGCAAATTTCGCCTTGTTGCAGCTATATCATTGCGGCAGGTATCGATACCCCAGGAATGTTGGCGCGAATCACACCGTATGGTTTTCATGCCCTACAAGGATGCTTATGGCCTGCAGTTCCCGTAAGTCAGGTAACAACGCTGGTTCAGCGATAACCCTTTTGTTTGCTGGTGTTTAAGATGAGGGTAACCGTCTACACTATCAGACAGGAGGATCTATGACCCTGTCTTTTATTACCCGCTGGCGCGATGAATTGCCAGCAACCTATACAGCACTTTCCCCCACGCCTTTAAATAACGCCCGGCTGATTTGGCATAATGCAGAACTGGCTAACACGCTGGGTATTCCCTCGTCGCTGTTTGAAAGTGGCGCCGGCGTGTGGGGGGGAGAAACATTACTACCTGGCATGTCGCCACTGGCGCAGGTCTACAGCGGTCATCAGTTTGGCGTCTGGGCGGGCCAGTTGGGTGACGGGCGTGGCATTCTTCTCGGTGAGCAACAACTCGCCGATGGCACAACAATGGACTGGCATCTGAAAGGAGCGGGGCTGACGCCTTATTCGCGAATGGGCGATGGACGGGCGGTATTGCGCTCTACGATTCGTGAAAGTCTCGCCAGTGAGGCGATGCATTATCTGGGTATTCCTACGATGCGCGCTTTAAGCATTGTTACCAGCGATACGCCAGTTTATCGGGAAACGGTAGAATCAGGCGCGATGTTAATGCGCGTGGCACAAAGCCATCTGCGATTTGGTCACTTCGAACACTTTTACTATCGCCGCGAGCCGGAAAAGGTTCGCCAGTTGGCTGACTTTGCCATCCGACATTACTGGTCACATCTTCAGGATGATGAGGATAAATACCGTCTCTGGTTTACCGATGTTGTCGCACGTACCGCGTCGTTAATGGCTAACTGGCAGACAGTCGGTTTTGCTCATGGGGTTATGAACACTGACAACATGTCGATTCTCGGCCTGACCCTCGATTACGGGCCGTTCGGCTTCCTCGATGATTACGAGCCTGGCTTTATCTGTAACCACTCGGATCATCAGGGGCGTTATAGTTTTGATAATCAGCCTGCCGTCGCGTTGTGGAATTTACAGCGTCTGGCACAGACATTGTCGCCATTTATTTCTGTGGATGCGCTCAATACGGCGCTGGACAGCTATCAACAGGTTTTGTTGACGCATTACGGACAACGTATGCGGCAGAAGCTGGGCTTTATGACGGAGCAGAAAGAGGATAACGCGCTGCTGAATGAATTATTCAGTCTGATGGCGCGTGAGCGCAGCGACTATACCCGTACATTCCGCATCCTTAGCCTGGTTGAACAGCGCAGTCCGGCATCGCCACTGCGTGATGAGTTTATTGATCGTGCGGCATTTGATGACTGGTTTGCCCGTTATCGGGCGCGTTTGCAGCAAGATAACGTCACCGACAGCGAACGTCAGCAACTGATGCAAAGCGTTAATCCGGCGCTGGTGTTGCGCAACTGGCTGGCACAACGAGCCATTGAGGCGGCGGAACAGGGCGATATGACGGAATTACACCGCCTGCATGAGGCGTTGCGAAATCCTTTCAGCGACAGAGATGATGATTATGTCAGCCGCCCACCGGACTGGGGCAAACGACTGGAAGTCAGCTGTTCGAGTTAAACGCTACTTTGTCAGCAGCAGCTTGCCAGCCTGTGTTTTACGGAGCAGATATTCTTGTCCGTCATGATCAATGATCAGTTTGCCATCCGGACCTAACAGTGTCTGGCTGGCAATCCGTCGAACAGGCTGTGGGGAAGAGATCTTCTGATTTGCATCCGTTTTAGGCGTGAGTCTGCTGCTGTCCGTATAGCTCATAAAAACTAATAATAATTGATATAACAATGATTCTTATTATCAATACAATCTTGCGCCAGGGCAAGTAATAATTCATTGATAAGACAAGATATTGAGTAGAAATGCCCATTCCCGACGGAATGGGCACGCATTCAGAAGCGGGTATCTACCGCAGAGGCGAGTTTTTCGACCAGGTGTTCAGTATCTTCCCAGCCTAAACATGGATCGGTAATTGACTGACCGTAGGTGAGTGGCTGACTGCTAACAATTTTTTGTGTACCTTCACGCAGGAAACTTTCCGCCATAATTCCGGCAATCGCCGTAGAGCCATTGCGGATTTGCTGGCAAATATCCTCACAAACTTCTAACTGACGGCGGTGCTGCTTCTGACAGTTGCCGTGGCTGAAATCCACCACCAGATGTTCTGGTAAATCAAATTCGTGCAACGTATCGCAGGCGGCGGCGATATCATCGGCATGATAATTTGGTTTTTTGCCACCACGCATAATAATGTGCCCATACGGGTTGCCACTGGTCTGGTAGATGGTCATCTGGCCGTTCTTATCTGGCGAGAGGAACATATGGCTGGCGCGCGCCGCGCGAATCGCGTCCACGGCAATACGCGTGTTGCCATCAGTACCATTTTTAAAGCCTACAGGGCATGAGAGCGCGGACGCCATTTCGCGGTGGATCTGGCTTTCGGTAGTGCGTGCGCCAATCGCGCCCCAGCTAATTAAGTCGGCAATAAACTGACCTGTCACCATATCGAGAAATTCGGTCGCGGTGGGGACGCCCAGCTCATTTACCTGTAACAGTAACTTACGCGCCAGTTCGAGGCCGTGATTTACGCGATAGCTGCCGTTTAAATCCGGGTCGGAAATTAATCCTTTCCAGCCGACAACGGTTCGTGGTTTTTCAAAATAGGTGCGCATTACGATTTCCAGCCGTGACTGGTACTGGTTGCGCAGTGCCTGCAGACGGGTGGCGTACTCCATTGCAGCGGTAAGATCGTGGATCGAGCAGGGGCCAATAATGACCAACAGTCGCTTGTCTTCACCATTCAGTATTTTTTCAATTCTACGGCGGGAATCGGTGACATGGCTGGCGACGCCAGGCGTTACGGGATACCGTAGCGCGAGTTCGGCGGGCGTTACCAGACTCTCGATACGCGCAGTACGGAGTTCGTCAGTTCTGTTCATTACAAGTCTCAGAAATTTGTTGCTTCAACGGCAGGGATGCCAAGAAGTGATGCGCATCACGATAAACCAATCCCTGCTGATTTCAAGTGCGAGGCAGGCAACACTTCGCTCAATTGACGGCATAATAACAAAAAAACGAACCTTTATACTAGTTCCCTAGTACATTCGGCGACTAAGACCCATGATATCGAGGATCTTGGTGGCAATCTCTTCTACCGAATAATTGGTACTGTTGATCCACGGGATCTGATTTTTACGGTACAACGCTTCTACTTCCGCGACTTCCATCCGGCACTGACGAAGCGAGGCATAGCGGCTGTTTTCCCGACGTTCTTCACGAATAGCCGCCAGACGCTCTGGGTCGATGGTCAGCCCGAACAGTTTATGCTGTAGCGGTTTGAGCGACGTGGGTAGCACCAGGTTGTCCATATCGTCGGCAATAAAGGGGTAGTTTGCCGCGCGGATACCAAACTGCATCGCCAGATACAGACTGGTGGGAGTTTTACCGCAGCGAGAAACGCCGAGCAGGATCACCTGTGCCTGATCCAGATTGCGCAACGAAATACCGTCATCGTGGGCGAGGGTGTAATCAATCGCCGCAATACGTGCATCATATTTATTCAGATTATTGGGATTCAGGCCGTGAGTACGGTGAGCAATCGGCGTTGGGTCCAGTTTCATCTCTTGTTGTAGCGGGGCAACCAGCGCCTGAACGATATCCTGGCAAAAGCCTTCACTTTGCAAAATGATGGCGCGAATTTCCGGCAACACGATGGAGTAGAAGACCAGCGGGCGCACACCTGTCTGCTGATAAATCGCGTCTATTTGGTCTTTCACCGCCCGTGCACGGCTCTCATTTTCGACAAACGGCAGCGTAATGCTGCTGATAGTAACAGGAAATTGCGACATCACTGCGTGTCCTAATACCTCCGCAGTTATTGCCGTACCATCAGAAATATAAAAAACGTGGCGATCAACAGCATTATCCATTTTGTTCTTCCTGTGATGCAGACATAATTCTATGAAAGCATAAATTAAAAATGCACAGAAGCGTAGAACGTTATGCCGGGTTTATAAAATGAACCTTCAATTTTATTTTTTATGAAAACAGCATTTCATTTTTCGGTTTCGTTTATACCGATGGTTTATGTGGGAATTATCGAAGATAACAGATTTGCGCAACGCTGGGATCAGTCTTAAAAAGTAAAAAAATATATTTGCTTGAACGATTCACCGTTTTTTTCATCCGGTTAAATATGCAAAGATAAATGCGCAGAAATGTGTTTCTCAAACCGTTCATTTATCACAAAAGGATTGTTCGATGTCCAACAATGGCTCGTCACCGCTGGTGCTTTGGTATAACCAACTCGGCATGAATGATGTAGACAGGGTTGGGGGCAAAAATGCCTCCCTGGGTGAAATGATTACTAACCTTTCCGGAATGGGCGTTTCCGTTCCGAATGGTTTCGCCACAACCGCCGATGCGTTTAACCAGTTTCTGGATCAAAGCGGCGTAAACCAGCGCATTTATGAACTGCTGGATAAAACGGATATTGACGATGTTACCCAGCTTGCGAAAGCAGGTGCGCAAATCCGCCAGTGGATTATCGACACTCCCTTCCAGCCTGAGCTGGAAAACGCCATCCGCGAAGCCTATGCACAGCTTTCCGCCGATGACGAAAACGCCTCTTTTGCGGTGCGCTCCTCCGCCACCGCAGAAGACATGCCGGACGCCTCCTTCGCCGGTCAGCAGGAAACCTTCCTCAACGTTCAGGGTTTTGACGCCGTACTGGTGGCAGTGAAGCATGTCTTTGCTTCCCTGTTTAACGATCGCGCCATCTCTTATCGCGTTCACCAGGGGTACGATCACCGTGGCGTCGCGCTCTCCGCCGGTGTTCAGCGGATGGTGCGTTCCGACCTCGCGTCCTCTGGCGTGATGTTCTCCATTGATACCGAATCCGGTTTCGACCAGGTGGTGTTTATCACTTCCGCATGGGGGCTCGGCGAGATGGTTGTGCAGGGCGCGGTTAACCCGGATGAATTTTACGTGCATAAACCGACGCTGGCGGCGAATCGCCCGGCTATCGTGCGCCGTACCATGGGGTCGAAAAAAATCCGCATGGTCTACGCGCCGACCCAGGAACACGGTAAACAAGTTAAAATTGAAGACGTACCGCAGGAACAACGTGACATCTTCTCGCTGACCAATGAAGAAGTGCAGGAGCTGGCAAAACAGGCCGTACAAATTGAGAAACACTACGGTCGCCCGATGGATATTGAGTGGGCGAAAGACGGCCACACCGGCAAACTGTTTATTGTGCAGGCGCGTCCGGAAACCGTGCGTTCACGCGGCCAGGTCATGGAACGTTATACGCTGCATTCACAGGGCAAGATTATCGCCGAAGGCCGTGCTATCGGTCATCGCATTGGCGCGGGGCCGGTGAAAGTCATTCATGACATCAGCGAAATGAACCGCATCGAACCAGGTGACGTGCTGGTCACTGACATGACCGACCCGGACTGGGAACCGATCATGAAGAAAGCATCAGCCATCGTCACCAACCGTGGCGGTCGTACCTGTCACGCGGCGATCATCGCACGCGAACTGGGTATTCCGGCGGTGGTTGGCTGCGGCGATGCGACCGAACGGATGAAAGACGGTGAGAATGTCACTGTTTCTTGTGCTGAAGGCGATACCGGTTACGTTTATGCCGAGTTGCTGGAATTTAGCGTGAAAAGCTCCAGCGTGGAAACCATGCCGGATCTGCCGCTGAAAGTGATGATGAACGTCGGTAACCCGGATCGTGCGTTTGACTTCGCCTGCTTGCCAAATGAAGGCGTAGGTCTGGCGCGCCTGGAATTTATCATCAACCGCATGATTGGCGTTCACCCGCGTGCACTGCTTGAGTTTGACGACCAGGAACCGCAGCTGCAAAACGAAATCCGCGAGATGATGAAAGGCTTTGATTCTCCGCGTGAATTTTACGTTGGTCGTCTGACTGAAGGGATCGCGACGCTGGGCGCAGCGTTTTATCCGAAGCGCGTTATTGTCCGTCTCTCTGATTTTAAATCCAACGAATATGCTAACCTGGTCGGTGGCGAACGTTACGAGCCGCATGAAGAGAACCCGATGCTGGGCTTCCGTGGCGCCGGTCGCTACGTTTCTGATAGCTTCCGCGACTGCTTCGCGCTGGAGTGTGAAGCGGTGAAACGTGTGCGCAACGACATGGGGTTAACCAACGTTGAGATCATGATCCCGTTCGTGCGTACCGTTGACCAGGCGAAAGCGGTGGTTGAAGAACTGGCGCGTCAGGGACTGAAACGTGGTGAGAACGGTCTGAAGATCATCATGATGTGTGAAATTCCGTCCAACGCCTTGCTGGCAGAACAGTTCCTCGAATATTTCGACGGCTTCTCTATCGGCTCAAACGACATGACGCAGCTGACGCTTGGCCTGGATCGTGACTCCGGCGTGGTGTCTGAACTGTTCGATGAGCGCAACGATGCCGTGAAAGCACTGTTGTCGATGGCAATCCGTACCGCGAAGAAACAGGGCAAATACGTCGGGATTTGCGGTCAGGGGCCATCTGACCACGAAGACTTTGCAGCATGGTTGATGGAAGAGGGAATCGACAGCCTGTCTCTGAACCCAGACACTGTAGTGCAAACCTGGTTAAGTCTGGCTGAACTGAAGAAATAAAATATAGCCCCGGCGGCATATTGTCGCCGGGGCTAGCTATTCGCGGATACGAATCTTATTCAGTAATTCCGCAATGACCCTCGCTTAATCGCTGAATAATATCTTTCCTGAGTAAAAATTTTTGTATTTTACCGGATGCAGTGCGGGGTAATTTTTCAGTTATCACGATATGTTCAGGGTATTTATATTTCGCGACCCGTTTACGGCTAAAAAATGCTACCACATCTTCCAGAGATAATGAATGATGTGGCGATTTTAATACAATATAAGCACACGAGCGTTCGCCTAAGCGTTCATCGGGCATCGCAACCACGCAGGCATCATGAATTTTGGGATGCTGCAACAATATATCTTCCACTTCACGGCTGCTAATATTCTCGCCGCCACGGACAATAATATCTTTCTTACGTCCGGTTATTTTTATATAGCCAGCCTCATCCATGCGGCAGAGATCACCGCTGTAATACCAGCCTTCTTCATCCAGCGCGCGGGCGGTTAATTCAGGTTCATCAAAATAACCCATAAACACATTGGGGCCACGCGAGGCCTCTTCACCTTCACAACCGGCCGGTAAGGTCTTGCGTGCGTCATCGACGACTTTGATTTCCACGCCAGCGGCAGCGTAACCATCGGTATGCATAAAGCGTGACAACGGATCGTCGAGATTCACCACCGCGTGCGGCGAGCTTTCTGTGGAGCCATAAACACTTAACAATTTAATGCCGCGCTGTTGGCATTCACGCGCCACTTTTTTTGGGATCGTGGTGCCACCGCAAAGGAAGAAACGCAGCGCAGAAAGATCTGCGGGCTGTTTCTCCAGTAAATTCAAAAGGTCATAGACAAACGGCGTTGCGCCGAGCATACAGGTGCAACGTTGTTGCTCAAGTAGCGAGAGACAGGCTTCAGGGGTGAAAATATCTAACAATACGCTCCGTGCGCCTACCAAAAACGGCGCCGTTACGCCATGAAGAAAACCTGTCGCATGACCCAGCGGCGCAGGCATCATAAAAACATCCTGCCATGTCAGATTCAGCCGCGCACAATATGCCCGCTCGCTGGCGAGAATATTATTATGTGTCAGCATCACGCCCTTTGGCATACCTTCAGTTCCGGAGGTAAACAGCACTGCCGCTAATTCATCGCCGTGAACCGATATCGACGTCGTCAGCGGGGTATTATCGGTAATAATCTGGCGTAACGAGAGAGACGATGTGGCGGGAGCCAGTTTGTCCACGCCGACAATTTGTTGCAGATGTGGAAGCTGATTTTGCAGCGGCAGGATTAACTCTACCGGACGCGTTTGTTTAAACAACGTCGGGGCAAAAAACATTTTGACCTGGCACTTATTGAGCACCCACACCAGTTCCGCTTCTCGCCAGGAAGGTAACAGCGGCACGGATACCGCACCGGTTTTCAGGCAGGCAAGATAGATAACGGTAAATTCACACCAGCCCGGCAGTTGAAATGCGACGCGATCGCCGGCTTCAATACCGTTCGCCAGCATCCAGCTTGCCAGACAGCTCGCGGCCTGATCGAGCACGCTATAGGTGTACGATGCACCATGATTATCGACCACAGCTATTTTGTCAGGCATCGCTCGCACAGTTTGCTGCCAGTAGTCAGCCAGCGAAGCATCACCCCATAACCCTTGCTGCCGATAGACAGCACGACGCTGCGCGTTAAACGTTAATGTTACTTTCATTTTGGACTCTCGAAACAAAACGTCAGGCCCGACGTACAGGCCTGTGGGATGCGTGATTAACCGTAGCGGAAATCAATACCGAAAGTGCCAGCAGGGTATTGCCATTGTTCGAGGATAGTGTTGCCGCAAAGCACCCGACAGGTTCCGCATTCGAGACAACCGGCAGAATCAAAATGAATATTTCCTGCGTCATCCTGCTTATAAAGTCCGGCCGGGCAGGCTTTCATTAATTTACGAAATTCATTGATATCGGGATTTGCCGCCAGAATGATGTGCGGATGTCCCTCATCAACATGGAATTTATTGACGCCTAATTTGACGTCAACATTAACCGTAGAATTCTGGCTCATAGTGCGGTTGCTCCCTTAATGCCATCTTTAAGCAAGTTGACCAGCCCAATTTTCTTCGCATGTCCCATGATCATCTTGCGTACCGGCTGGTTAAGTTTACCGTCGATGGTGAACATATCGTTCATGATGTCAGCGACCATTCGTGGGTATTGGCTAAACAGGCGCGGGTTTTCCATCAGCGCCGGGATTTTACGAAAATGCTGCATATCGCGCATGACGCAACTCTGTTCCAGCTCACGTTTGTATTGCGCCAGGCTGCTGGTGGAGAAATCCGCGCGTTCTTTGGCGGCAATCACCGTTGTGGCAGCAGCCTGTGCCGACGCGATGGCTAAATCCATTCCGCGAACCGTAAAGCCAAGATTGAGGCAGAAACCGGCGGCGTCACCGACGATCATCACACCATCGTTAACCAGTTGCGGCACCATCGCCAGACCACCTTCCGGCACCATATGCGCGGAATATTCAAGCAGTTTGCCACCGCTAATCAGCGGACGTATGGCGGGGTGCTGTTTAAAATCTTCCAGCATTTGCGGCACGCTTTTTTGCGCATGGGCGATATCACCCAATCCGCAGACCAAACCCAACGATACGGAATCGTTGTTGGTATAGAGGAATCCACCGCCCATAAGGCCGTCAGAAGGGGAACCGGCAAACAGCCAGGCGGCACCTTCATTGCCGGTGACGTTAAAGCGATCGTTGATTTGTTCTGGCGTGAGGCCAATGACCTCTTTAACACCAACAGCGTAATGATGCGGATCGGAGGCGGGAACCATGCCCAGCGAACGACCAAGTATTGAGTTAACGCCATCGGCCAGAATCACCACATTGGCTTCGAGAATATCATCCCCGGCCTGGACGCCAGTGACCTTGTTTCCCTCACGAACCAGGGCATCGACGCGAACGCCCGGGATAAACTGCGCACCCGCCTGTTCTGCTTGTTCCATCAGCCACGGATCGAGGCGGTTGCGCAATACGGTATAAGACGCTTGCTGCGGGGCATCCGGTTGCTCACGGTGAAAATCGAGGGTAACGGCGCTCTCTTCGGTTAAGAAGGAGATTTTCTCGCGTGTGACCTTGCGTTCAACTGGTGCAGATGCAGCAAAGCCGGGAATAATAGCCTCAAGCGTGTGGGCATAAAGACGCCCGCCAGTCATATTTTTGCATCCGGCGCTGTCACCGCGTTCTATCACCAGGACATCCAGTCCGGCTCGCGCCATCACCAGTGCGGCGACGCTACCGGCAACGCCCGCACCGACCACAATGGCATCAAATTTGTCATCCGACATGCGTTATGCTCCCTTCCCGCTGCGTTAACAGCGGGAGATGTGGTTGAAAAGGAATTAGCGATTCAAATGGTTAATCAGGGCAGGGACGACGTTGTAGATATCGCCCACCAGACCGTAGTCGGCATAGTTAAAGATTGGCGCGTTTTTATCTTTATTGATGGCGACAATCACTTTTGCGCCGTTACCGCCAACCATATGCTGGATCTGCCCGGAGATCCCCAGCGTCAGGTAGAGTTCGGATTTCAGCAACACCCCGGAGACACCGATATAACGTTCACGTTCCATCCAGTTCTCGCCTTCGGCAATCGGGCGTGAGCAGCCGACTTCAGCATTCAGTGCCGCCGCCAGTTCGTGAACCATTTTCAGGTCATCCTGCGCCGCCAGACCGCGACCGACGCCGACCACGCGTTTTGCTTTACTCAGATCCACACTGCTTGCCGCTTTCGCACGGCGTTCGCGACAGAGAATTTCATGACGCGGGGCAACGAAAGGCACCGTTTCAATCGGGCATTGATGAGAAGCATTGCTCGTGCACGGTTCCTGAACACCGGGCGCAAGGGTAATTATCGCCAGCGGGCTGGTGATCTTTTCCTGAGCGAACGCTAGCCCGCCATACATACGGTGTTCGGCGCAAATGTGACCATCGACAATATCCACCGCCGTGGCATCGTTCACCAGCGCCGCATTCAGTTGCACACTTAACCGTGCTGCCAGAGCTTTACCGCGTTTCGTCGCGGCCATCAGCAACATAGCGGGGTGTTTATCTTTAAGCAGGGCAGCAATGCTTTCAGCGTAATTTTCAGTGCGTTGCAGCGCATCGTTTTGCTCAAGAACATAAATACATTTTGGGCCATAAGGCATAACCGCCTGCGCCTGGTCGGCATTTTGCACAATGGTATACACCTGTTGCCCCCATTGCTGCGCACCGCCAAACAGTTCAGCATAACGATCAGGGTTATCGCTAAAGACCCAGACGCTGTTTAATTGACTCATCGTTTCTTCTCCGTTGGCTTTAGTTCAGGGCTTTCTTCAGGTGTTCCGCCAGCTCGGCAATCGCTTCCGGCGAATCGTTATCGAGAATGATGTGTTTACGTTCTGTTTGCGGCGGTACGCGAATGCCGGTCAATTCAGCAAGTGGCGTGGTCTGGCTCCAGCCGATGTCACTCGCCTGCCACTGGTTCACCGGTTTTTTGCCTGCACCGAGAATGGCTTTCATGGAGGGGATACGTGGAACGTTGATATCAGACGTGACGCAAAGTACGGCGGGAAGCGAGAGTTCAATAACTTCAACTTCCTCTTCGAGTGTGCGTTCAACCACCAATGTATCGCCCTGACGCGCAATGGCACTCACTGCATTAATCACCGGAAGTTGCAAGATTTCCCCTACCAGCAGACCAACCTGCTGGGCATAGAGATCGCCGGAACCTTCGCCAAAGATCAGTAAATCAAAGCCGATTTTTTCTGCTGCGGTTGCCAGCGCCTTTGCGGTATCGACGGGCAGCGCGTGTTCAAGTTGGGCATCCTGCACCATATACAGGCTGTGTGGCCCGCGTGATAACACGTCTTTGCGCACCTTCGAGTTCTGCAATAACGAACCGCCAACGGTCAGCGCGGCTATCTCATCGTCATCTGTTGCAAGCTGGCTTGCAGCTTCAATGGCATTGAGATCGAACTGGCTGATTTTGGCGTCGGCATTGTCGAAATTAAGGGTGTATTCGGGAGTGACAACAATGTCCTGTTCTTCAGGCACCAGCTTAAAGCAGGTTATTATTTTCATGATTTCTCCTGTGGGTCGCATACGGAACCATCTCCGATGGAAGGTAAAAATGGCCTGAAAATAGTGTGCGATAGCAGGAAGGCGTTTTCGACGGAGCAAGCTGTTTTCCTTGCCAACAATCTTGCAAAAAAAATGCGATCGCTAAAACAAAAGTGCAGTGAGCGGCAATATTGTTATGCCGTGACCGTACAATCTTGCATTCGGTATAAATAATCTTGTTTAGCTCTCGCTAAACGCGGTTGTATAACCGTAATACACGCCGTATTTTATCCGGCATATATTGCTTTTGCTTGCTCATGGAATAGGGAGGTTGTCATGTATCAACGCTGTTTTGATAATGTCAGCGAAACGCTGTTTGTCGCTGGAAAAACGCCACGGCTTTCACGTTTTGCATTTAGCGATGATCCAAAATGGGAGTCTGGACATCACGTTCATGACAATGAAACTGAGCTGATTTATGTCAAGAAAGGCGTGGCAAGGTTTACCATTGACTCCTCGTTGTATGTAGCCCATGCCGATGACATTGTGGTGATAGAACGCGGCAGACTTCATGCGGTGGCTTCTGATGTCAACGATCCTGCTACGACCTGTACCTGTGCACTGTATGGCTTTCAGTTTCAGGGGGCAGAGGAAAACCAGCTTCTGCAACCGCATTCTTGCCCGGTAATTGCCGCAGGGCAGGGAAAAGAGGTCATTAAAACCTTATTTAATGAGCTAAGCGTTATTTTGCCGCAAAGTAAAAATAATCAGACATCTTCATTATGGGACGCTTTTGCCTATACATTAGCAATTCTCTACTACGAAAATTTTAAAAATGCGTATCGTTCGGAGCAAGGGTATATTAAAAAAGATGTGCTGATTAAAGATATTCTTTTCTATCTGAATAATAATTATCGCGAAAAAATCACTTTAGAACAGTTATCGAAAAAATTTCGTGCCAGCGTCAGTTATATTTGCCATGAATTTACCAAAGAGTATCGCATTTCCCCTATTAACTATGTTATTCAACGGCGTATGACGGAAGCGAAATGGTCACTCACCAATACTGAATTATCACAGGCAGAGATCTCCTGGCGTGTGGGTTATGAAAATGTCGATCACTTTGCCAAACTGTTTTTGCGCCATGTCGGCTGTTCACCCAGCGATTACCGCAGGCAATTTAAAAACTGTTTTGCGGAACAAGAAATCTTATCTGAATTTTCTCAACCCGTAAGTCTTGCCGGATAAATCAGGCGGCGCAGTTTTGTAAGAAGCTGCGCCGCCTGGAGATTATTTATTCTGGTAATCTTTCAGAATCTGCCGACCTGCAACGTAAATCATAATTTCGTCTGTACCGCCGCCGATACGTTCACAGCGAACATCGCGCCAGAAGCGGGAGACGCGCGCCTCATCGGTATAGCCCAGACCACCCATGATTTGAATCGCATCATCAATGACTTCCATCGCGGTACGTGCGCAGTACAATTTTGCCAGCGCCGCGCTGGTGCGCAATGACTGATGCTGGTCAGCTTGCCATGCCACTTTCAGCACCATATTGCGCATGTTGTCGATCTTAATCGCCATCAGCGCCAGTTTCTCCTGGATCATCTGGTTATGCCCAATCGGCTTACCAAAAGCGATACGCTGGTTGGCATAGCGGGCGGCATCTTCAAAGGCACACTCGGCAAAGCCGGTGCTGCGCGCGGCGTTGATCAGGCGTTCCATCTCAAAGTTGTACATCACATTGAGGAACCCCATTCCTTCTTCGCCCACCATGTCGCTCTCTTCAACTTCCACGTTGTCGAGATAGACTTCGCAGGTGCTGAGCATATGCCAGCCGATTTTATGCAGCGGGTTAATCTTAATGCCGGGCTTACTGGAGTCGACCCACCACAGGGTGAAGGCCTTTTTCGGATCTTTCGGTTCTGGATCGCGCGCCAGCACCAGCATATACGGGTACTCTTTCGCACCGGTAATAAAGGTTTTCTGTCCGTTGATATAAACCTTGCCATTTTTACGCGTGTAAGTGGTAGTGGCACTGTTGTTGTCTGAGCCTGCGCCTGGCTCCGTCAACGCCAGGGCATAGGCGGGATCACCCGTTTCCAGTGTGCTTTCTGCCGTTTTGCGTAGCTGCTCCGCAGAACCGAAGCGGCGCATACTGTGAATACACTGACCGTTGGTAATCAAAAACGCCGGAGCACCGCATTTTGACACTTCCATCAGCGCCAGCATTTGGGTGACGTAATCCGCAGGGATACCACCAAATTCTTCCGGCACGCCAAGCATGGAAATACCGTTATCCGCCAGCGCCCGCATAAACTCACGCGGATATGTACCGTTTTGATCGCAGGTGCGGAAATACTCTTCCGGAAAGTTAGTCGTAATCAGTTCGCGAATACTGGCCAGCAGCAGTTCTTGTTCTTCAGTTAAAGAAAAATCCATCATTATACTCCTGTTAATGAGCCGCTTCAGGCAGGACAAAACCCATCGCCGCATCGATAAATAATCTCTCATCCATCAGTTTGAGTTCTGGTGAAATAACTGGGGTGAAATCCATTTTGTCGAGAATATCTTTTTTCAAATCGACACCAGGGGCGATTTCGATTAAATGCAGACCGTCTTCTTTCAGCGTGAAGACGGCACGTTCGGTGATATAACGAACATCCAGTCCCCGTTCGAGAGCGATTTTTCCGCTGAACGTGATTTCCGGTAGTTCACGGATAAATTTCTTCACCCGTCCTTCCTGGATAATATTTAATTTGCCGTTGGCAATTTCTGTTTTTAAGCTGCCTGCGGTTAATGTGCCGCAGAAAATGATTTTCTTCGAGGTGGCGCTGATATCAATAAACCCACCAGTGCCCATGATTTTGCCATTGAATTTATGTACGCCGACGTTGCCGTGCTGGTCGACTTCGGCAAAACTCAAATAACAAACATCCAGACCACCGCCGTGATAAAAATCGAACTGGGACGTCATATCCAGAATGGCGCGGGTATTAACATTTGCGCCAAAGGCGATACCTTGCGAGGTAATACCGCCAATCGGACCCGTTTCCACCGTCAGAATAAAGTCATCAGCACATCCTTCTTCACGGGCGACCAGGCCAATGCCGTCGGCAATACCGACACCGACATTTCCCACCGCGCCTTTGCGCATTTCGAATAATGCACGCCGCGCAACTAATTTACGTTGGTTTAGGGGCAGACTAAGTTTGGTGCTGTCATCAAGGGTGAAGTCACCAGAAATAAAGCGGTTAACCGGCGCACCGCCATACAGTTGGGTTTGATCCGGATCGACCACTACAATATCCACCAGATAACCCGGAATACGGACAGATTTAGGATGCAGCGTGGCTTTCTTAACCATTTTCTGCACCTGCATCATCACAATACCGCCGTTATTGTGCACCGCCTGGGCAATAACCAATGCGTCGAGATACATCACCTCATCTTCAAAAGTGGCGTAGCCTTCACTGTCGCAGGTGGTAGCGCGAATGAAGGCGATATCTGGCGCAATCGCTTTGTAATAGAGATATTCTTTGTTATCAAACTCGACCAGTTTAATCAGCTCTTCTTTGGTCACTTCATTCAGTTTTCCGCCTTGTTGGCGAGGGTCAACAAATGTACCGATACCAATATCGCTAATAATTCCCGGCTGGTGGGCAGCGGCGGCGCGCAATGTTTGGGTGAGTACACCTTGTGGATAGTTATAGGCAACAATTTTATTTTGTTCTGCAAGGTCAGAAATACGCGGCGATTGTCCCCAGTGTCCGCATAATGCCCATTTCACCAGACCTTCTTGCGCCAGCGGACTAATACCACGGTCGGCGCGATCGCCAAGCCCCGTAGGACTAATAATTGATAAATTACGCGGTGTCTGGGTCTGCTTATATTTATCAGCAAGAGCGGTAATTAATGTGGTGGCTTCCAGAATACCTCCGCCTGCACCTAATACACAAAGCGTCGCTTCATCGGGAATATAACTCACCGCTTCCTGTGCCGACAGGACCGGCACCCGTCCATTAATACGAGGTGGTTTTACAGGTTTCATTATTTTTTCCTGATTCAGGTGTGAGTTTCCCTGCGCCAGCCAGAAAAATAGCGCGCAGATACTCACGGAATATTATTACTAAATACTCTTAAAACACTTATTTTTATTTCGGCGGGTGAGGGTGTTCCCGCCGGAATGTTATTGATTATGCCTGATGCAAAATAGTTAATACTGTGCGCAAATCATTCACCGATATTTGTCCAGGGGCAGAGGCTTTTTTTACTGCGCCAAAGGTTGCCGCCGAACCGAAAACTTCACCCGCCAGACGGGAAATTACGCCAGTTTTTGCCATCGACATGGTAATGATTGGACGATCGGCATACTGCTCCTGCATCTCCAGGGTCGCGGCAAGCAACGTCAGCACATCGCTGGTACTTTGCGGCATCAGCGCAATCTTAGGAATATCGGCGTCGAAGGACTGCATTTTGCGCAGACGGGCAATGATTTCTTCGGCTTCCGGCGTTTTATGGAAGTCATGGTTGGACATGACAACTTTCACATCATGCGCGTGGGCGTAGGCGACGGTTTCTTTAACCTGATCATCGCCGGTAAATAACTCCAGATCGATCATATCAACCAGGCCGCTGTCGATGGCTGCACGATTGAGTGCAATATAAGCCTCGGTGGAAATCGCCTGCTCGCCGCCTTCTTTGGCACTGCGGAAGGTAAACAGCAGCGGTTTTTCTGGCATGGTCTCACGGAGAATTTTTGCTGCCGCCATGACCGACTCCACACAGGTGAGGTCGGCAAAGTGATCCACGCGCCATTCCAGAATATCAAAGTCCGCTTCACGATAGACAAGAGCTTCAGATTTCACGCTGGCGATATCTTTCGCCATCAGCGAGACGATGATTTTTGGTGCACCCGTGCCAATGACGAGATCTTTTACAGTTACGGTTTTCATTTCTTACCCTTTCTGCACGCGGTCAGCCTCTCAGGCGCCGAACCCCATGACCTGTTTAACGTATTCCAGAGGGAAATCTTTGCCAGTCCATAACGTGAACTGTTCAGCCCCTTGCCACAACAACATGCCGTATCCATCAATCGTTTTGCAACCTGCTTGTTGCGCCTGCTGCAATAACTTCGTCATATGCGGGTTATATACGCATTCGGTGACCAGAAGTTCTGGATGTAACAGACTGATATCATTAACCAATGATTCATTTTCAAGGGGGTTCATACCCACTTTAGTGCCGTTGGTTAAAATGTCGGCAGAAGCCAGCGCCTCGGCAAAGGCCTGCTGATCGGCGAGATCCGTCACTGTGACGAAGCAATCGGTGTTTTCGTTGACCCGTTGCGCGAAGGCGAGGGCTTTATCGAAAAACTCATCCCGACGGTTAAAGAGTTTAATTTCTTTTAACCCTTCAATCGCACCCTGCGCGCCAATCGCCGTTGAGGCGCCACCGGCACCTAACAGCACCATCGTTTTTCCTTTGATATCAAAACCGCTCTCTTTTATGGCGCGAATATGGCCTGTGCCGTCGGTGTTATAACCACGCAGGTAGCCGTTATCATTAACGATGGTATTGATGGCGCCCACCAGTTTCGCCGCAGGCGTTAATTCATCAACATATTCACACGCCAGTTGTTTGTTCGGCATCGACACACCGGTGCCGCGCATTTTGAGGGCTTTTAATCCTTCAATTGCTCCGGCAAAGCTATCGTTATCCACTTCAAAGGCCATATAGGTAAATGGCAATCCCGCTTTTTCTAAGGCTTTATTCTGCATTTCAGGCGATAAACTGTGGCGGATAGGATAGGCCATCAACCCAATCAATTCGTATTTTGCGGTAACATCCATAATTCACTCCTTTAACCTCTGTACTTAATTGTGTTTAAAATAACGTTCGCCTAACCGGATATCATTTTTGGGAATAATGAATACGCGGTAATAGCGGATAAAAACAATAATTGCGGTAATCAGGGCCAGCAGCGCGAAAGTAAAATCGAGAACGATGATATATTGCAGGCCGATATTTGACAGATAACCGGTAATCAGTGGAATAATAAAGTTTGCCAGACCGCCCATCATCATATAAATACTGGTGACTTTGGCCTTGCTTTTGGGGAAAAACTCTGACATGACCGAAACACCGAGTTGTAAAATGCCGCCAGCCGCTGAGAAACCGATAACAAAGGCTCCGACATTACACACCAATGGGGAAGGATACAAGTAGATAATGGCGGCGGTTACCGTTGCCAGTGCAGAGTTAAATACGTTAGCCCAGATGGGGCGTACTATTTTTTTCAGTAACGCGGCAAATATAAAGACACAGACCAGCGAACCCATACTGTAATAAGAGATGGTTTTTAATGCTTCGGCTTCCGACATACCGGCAAATGCCATTGCATATTTGGGCATCCACACCACAATCACATAAAAGGTCGAGAATGCGGCAACACCGAACAGTACCGACGAAACACCTTCCAGCCAGACTAACGGTTTACTGTTCATTATCGGCAATTCATTGGCAACGCTGGCGTCCACCAACTGGCTGGGGAATTTGCTTTTCAACAGCATCAGCGTGATCAGTACAAACAGGATGCCAGGAATAATCAGCCCATAGCCGTACCAGATGTTATTCAGCAGCATATAACTCACCAGCATTGGATAGAACATTTGCCCGAATGACACCATTGCTTTAACCAGTATTACCGCCGACCCGGAGGCTTTCGGAAAGCATTCCATCAACGCCGGGTAACCACCGGTATCCAGCGCCGAGTTAGCGATACCTACGCACACTGCCAGACAGTAAGCGAGCGTTAAATTCGGGCAAGCGGGAATACCAAAGAAGAACAGTAGATACATTATTACTGCCATTAATATGACTGCGCGCCGACCAAATTTGTCGGAGATTACACCGAAGAATAAAATACTGATCAGGCGACCCAGGCCAATACCGGAAATTAAATAAGCAATACCCGCGTTGTCCGTTGAAAATTTTTCTGCCAGAGATGACATGTTCTGTGCAAGTGTAATAACACTAATGCCGTGCAGGAAATAGCTGAAGTATATACAAAGAACCGCCAGGATAAATGGCGTGCTGAAAGCCTTATTTTGAGACATTTTCACAGCTCCTTGCTGAAAGATAATTTTGTTACCGTACGTATTGTTCTTCGACGGTTTTCATAATCACTATACTGAAGATGATTTCCCCCAGATACATGGCATAAAGTTTATGTTTCCAGGAATATTGCATGTAATAGTTTGTTTTAGATCGTGATTTCCCTTAATTAGCGCAGAAAGATTAATTTATCCGTAAGATCTTGCATGTCCTGAAAATAATATTGCATTACCCGCCCGTGGCGACATTTTCTTTTAGCGATGGATGTTGTGTTTCCTTGTGGCTGCGTAAGCCAATAAACAGCGCCAGTAAAAAACCGACGGCAGCGATGCCAGTATCGAACCACATAATATCGGCAATACTTCTTTGTGATAGATGAGCCGTAATCAACGGAATGGTAAAGGTCGCAATACTTCCCGCACTGTAATAAATCCCGGTTGCTTTACCTTTAGCGTAGGGAAAACGTTCAGCCATTAACGTCAGGCCAATTTGTACAACGCCTCCAGCGGAGGTAAAACCAATAACGAAAGCGAATGTTATTACCACATAAAATATGGGATACAGGCAAACGGTGAGCAGGGCAATAAATGAGATAAACGTGTACAGCATCAACAATGTTGTCGGGTGAATCGCTTTACGAATGAGCGGTGCACTAATAAATACGCAAAGCAGCGATCCCACGGTGTAGATGCTGAGTAATTTGATCGACATTGTGTATGACATGCCAGCGACAAATTGTCCGTATTGTGCCAGCCACTGGCTGACCAGATAAAACGTTGCCATTGATATATAGCCATATAAGGTATAACTGGCTAAATCGATTATTGAGCAGCGATGCCCCGCAGAAGTGGTTGTTTTATTTACTGCCGGTAAGCGACGACCCGGATGCGGTGGAAAGGTACTGCGGTATAAAAACAGACCGTTAATAATCATAATGCCTGCGGCAATCATAAAAGACCAACCAAACCACAGTTCGGCCCATACCAATAAACTAATGATTAACGGCAATAAAAATTGTCCGCAGGAAACAAACGCTTTAATTAAAATATTGGCTGTACCCGGTGAATGAGGAAAGGCTTCCATCAGGCTGGGATAAGTACCTGCATCGAGAAAACTGTTTGCCATTCCGGCCAGAAAGCCAAAAACATAAGCGATAATGATGTTATTGGTGTGCAGGATGCCAAAAAAGAAGACGATATAGCAGCACATACCGAGAATGATAAACGGTCGGCGACCGAATCTATCGGATAATAAGCCAGAAAGAAACAGGACGCTTAGTCGACCAATGCCTAATGATGAGATAACAATCGAGACACCTGCCGCATTGGTATGCCAAAGCGTCTCCAGCGAGGCCATATTCAGGGTCATCAAAATGACGCCCATACCATGCACCAGGTAATTGAAATACAACCCCAGCGCGGTAGGGAAATAGGGATTTTTCATAAGATCCACTTAGCAACTGTGCTTTAAAAAATGTGGCGATATTGCGTCAATATCCGTTCATTATTTTTGTAATGATGACTGTTGATTCCCGTTAAAATATCAACAAAGGCGTTCAAGATCGTGCGCATATAATTCAGCGGCTACCGATTGATAAATCTTCCAGTCAATAAAATTGCCGTCAGGGTAGACACGTTGAAACGCGGTTAAGTCAGGGAAAAAACGCATGGTGTTATTGCCGATGCGGTTATTTATTTTCTCTATGATGGCGTGAAGGTGTTTTTTTCTTTGCTGACGCATAGCCAGCAATTTTTCAACGACACTATCAGGAATGGCGCTTTTGCCATTTTCCCACCGCCGCCAGCTTTCGCTGTCACCTGTCTGGGCAATCCAGGTCGCGCATTCATCAACAGTCATGGCAAAAATATGGCGTAGTGCCTGGAGTTCATAAGCGTTCATAGGTAATGGCTGCATCAAAAAATAGAATAAAATATAAATAACATTATCAGCCTGCTAACGGCTTGAAGAGAGTCACAGTATCTTGTGCAACATTATTGGAAAGAATGAATGGCGAGGTAAGGAAACGGAAAAATGTTAAAAAAAAGCCCATCGTGGGAGATGGGCAAAGACTACACACAGCAATTCGTTGTTTCACTCAGGGGATTTCCATGCTTATAAATCAATATGTTGATTTATAACCGTGAGCTAATAGTAGGCATACGGACTTTTTGCGTCGATCAGATTCGTCTCATTAGTTTAAAAACCGTAAAGAATTTGCGACAGGTACTACCAGCTGAATGGAGGTAAGCAGGGAAATACGAGGTTGAGAAATGAAATATCAATTAGCGATGGTTAACAATCAGGCGGCAGAGCCGCCTGATGAGAGAGTTACTTATTCGGCTTTTCAATTTCGCCCAGTTCTTCGAGAATTTCTTCCGGCTGGTCAGTCGGTGGCGGGACTTCTTCCACCCACGCAGCAAACAGACGCCAGGAAACGGCTAACAGAACCGGACCAATAAACAGACCAATCATCCCGAAGGCAATCAAACCACCGATAACCCCGGAGAGGATCAGGATCAGCGGTAAATCGGCGCCCATGCGAATTAACATCGGGCGAATCACGTTATCCAGTGTGCCAACCACACCACTCCACACCAGCAATACCGTGCCCCAGGTGGTATCACCGGTCCAGTAGAGCCAGATAATCGCCGGAATCAACACCGGCAGCGGGCCAAGCTGGACAAGGCAGGAGAGGATCATTAACACCGTCAGCAGCGTTGCGTAAGGAACGCCGGATACCGTCAGACCGATACCGCCAAGTACCGCCTGCACCAACGCTGTTACCACCACGCCCAGCGCCACCGCACGGATAGCCTGCGCCGCCAGCAGGACTGCGGCATCACCGCGAGCGCCTGCCAGACGAGTGGCAAAATGGCGAATGCCTTGCGCTACCTGTTCACCGCGCCAGTACAGCAGGGCGCTGAAGAGAAGCATTAATGCACAATGCACCATAAAGCGCCCGATATGCGCTGCCTGCCCAACAAACCAGGTGGTGGTGGTGCCAATATAAGGACGGACTTTCGCCATGATCGCCGTACCCCCCATATCCAGCAAATTGTGCCAGCCTGCATACAGCTTCGCACCAATCACCGGAATGGTATTAAGCCACGCCAGATCGGGTAACGTCATGTCGCCGCTGGAAATGGCTTTAATCAACGGCCCACTGCCATCGACGATACTGTTAACCAATAAGGCGATAGGGATGATAAACACCATCACTAATAACAGCGTCATCACCAGAACGGCGAGCGAACGGCGACCAAACATGATCTTTTGCAAGCGTAACAATACCGGCCAGGTAGCGATAACCACCGTACCAGCCCACGCAAAGCCGAGAACGAAGGGTTGAACAATCCACAGACATGCCACAATCATGATTGCTAAAAACAGCACCGAAAGCAGAATTTGTGCGACATCCCTGGGCTGACGAACATTTACCATAACTACTTTTCACCTTTTTTGTGCGTCAAATCGTCGACGCGACGTGAACACGCGAAACTCACCTGCATAATGATGAGCAATTTCAGCGGTTTTTAACAGGCCGATTCTGCCCTTAATTCTGATGGGCGTGTAAGAAAAAAATGTGGTACAACAATTCAGGCAACACGCAAACGGTTTACTCGTCGTATTTCAAGTTGCATGTGCTGCGGCTACGTTCGTTCACCCTAGTCACTTACTTTTGTAAGTTCCTGGCGTTCACTCGCTTGCCGCCTTCCCGCAACTCGAAATCCATAGAGTAAACATACATCACCTTTCAGTGCGCTATTGCAGCAGCCTGAAAGAACTGTGTATCGACCTACATCACAGACCGCAGGAAAGGGTCAATATAATGATTCCACAGATTTCCCAGGCACCCGGCGTCGTTCAACTGGTGCTTAATTTTTTGCAAGAGCTGGAGCAACAGGGTTTTACCGGCGATACGGCGACAAGTTATGCCGATCGTCTGACAATGTCGACCGACAACAGTATTTACCAACTTCTCCCCGACGCAGTGGTATTTCCGCGTTCGACCGCAGATGTGGCATTAATCGCCCGTCTGGCTGCGCAGGAACGCTATTCATCGTTGATCTTCACCCCGCGCGGTGGCGGCACCGGCACTAACGGTCAGGCGCTCAACCAGGGGATTATTGTTGATATGTCCCGTCATATGAACCGCATCATCGAAATTAACCCTGAAGAGGGCTGGGTGCGCGTTGAAGCGGGGGTTATTAAAGATCAGCTTAACCAGTACCTGAAACCGTTCGGCTACTTTTTTGCACCAGAACTTTCGACCAGCAACCGGGCAACGCTCGGCGGGATGATCAATACCGATGCTTCCGGTCAGGGCTCGCTGGTCTATGGCAAAACGTCAGATCACGTGCTCGGCGTGCGGGCAGTGTTGTTGGGGGGCGATATTCTCGATACGCAACCTTTACCCGTCGAGCTGGCGGAAACGCTGGGCAAAACCAATACAGCTATCGGGCGTATCTATAAAACGGTTTATCAACGCTGCCGTCAGCAACGGCAGTTAATCATCGACAAATTTCCCAAACTTAACCGCTTTCTTACCGGTTACGATCTGCGTCATGTCTTTAACGATGAGATGACCGAGTTCGACCTGACGCGCATTCTGACGGGTTCAGAAGGGACGCTGGCCTTTATTACCGAAGCGCGACTGGATATTACTCGCTTGCCGAAAGTGCGCCGTCTGGTGAACGTCAAATATGACTCTTTTGACTCCGCGCTGCGTAACGCGCCGTTTATGGTTGAGGCGCGCGCGCTTTCAGTTGAGACGGTGGATTCTAAAGTGCTGAACCTTGCGCGGGAAGATATCGTCTGGCATTCCGTCAGTGAGTTGATTACCGATGTGCCTGACAAAGAGATGCTCGGACTGAACATTGTGGAATTTGCTGGTGATGATGAGGCGCTGATTGACGAGCGGGTAAATGCACTCTGTACGCGGCTGGACGAACTTATCGCTAGTCAGCAAGCAGGTGTCATTGGCTGGCAGGTGTGCCGCGAGCTGGCGGGTGTTGAACGTATCTATGCGATGCGCAAAAAAGCTGTTGGCCTGCTTGGCAATGCTAAAGGCGCCGCTAAGCCAATTCCGTTTGCCGAAGATACCTGCGTGCCGCCAGAACACCTGGCGGATTATATTGCTGAATTTCGCGCGCTGCTCGACAGTCACGGCTTAAGCTACGGTATGTTTGGTCACGTCGATGCGGGGGTTTTGCACGTTCGTCCGGCGCTGGATATGTGCGATCCGCAACAAGAGATGTTGATGAAGCAAATTTCTGATGACGTGGTGGCGCTGACTGCGAAATACGGTGGTTTGTTGTGGGGCGAGCACGGCAAAGGTTTTCGCGCCGAATACAGCCCGGCGTTTTTCGGTAAGGAACTTTTTGCAGAACTGCGCAAAGTGAAAGCGGCATTTGACCCGCATAACCGACTCAACCCAGGAAAGATTTGCCCGCCAGAAGGTCTCGACGCGCCGATGATGAAAGTGGACGCGGTAAAGCGCGGTACATTTGATCGGCAGATCCCCATCGCGGTACGCCAGCAGTGGCGCGGTGCGATGGAGTGTAACGGCAACGGTTTATGCTTCAACTTTGATGCCCGCAGCCCCATGTGCCCGTCGATGAAGATCACCCAGAACCGGATTCATTCACCGAAAGGGCGCGCAACGCTGGTGCGTGAATGGCTACGTTTGCTGGCTGACCGTGGTGTTGATCCTCTAAAACTGGAACAAGAACTGCCGGAATCGCGAGCCAGTTTGCGGACGTTAATTGCCCGCACGCGCAATAGCTGGCACGCAAATAAAGGCGAATATGACTTCTCCCACGAAGTGAAAGAGGCGATGTCAGGCTGTCTGGCCTGTAAAGCCTGTTCGACCCAGTGCCCTATCAAAATAGATGTGCCAGAGTTCCGCTCTCGTTTCCTGCAACTCTATCACACCCGTTATTTACGCCCGCTGCGCGACCATCTTGTGGCGACGGTCGAAAGTTATGCGCCGCTGATGGCGCGAGCGCCAAAGACCTTTAACTTCTTCATTAACCAGCCTCTGGTTCGCAAACTGTCGAAAAAACATATCGGCATGGTCGACTTGCCGCTGCTTTCGGTGCCGTCGCTGCAACAACAAATGGTGGGGCATCGCTCGGCAAACATGACGCTGGAACAGCTTGAAGCTCTCAATGTTGAGCAGAAAGCGCGCACGGTGTTGGTGGTGCAAGACCCTTTCACCAGCTATTACGATGCGCAAGTGGTGGCGGATTTTGTGCGTCTGGTCGAAAAATTAGGTTTCCAGCCTGTGTTACTGCCATTCTCGCCGAATGGTAAAGCCCAGCACATCAAAGGGTTCCTCAATCGTTTTGCGAAGACGGCGAAAAAGACGGCGGATTTCCTCAACCGTATGGCGAAGCTGGGAATGCCAATGGTGGGTGTCGATCCGGCGCTGGTACTTTGTTATCGCGACGAATACAAACTCACTCTCGGCGAGGAACGCGGCGAGTTTAACGTTCTGCTGGCGAATGAATGGCTGGCAAGCGTACTTGAGTCACAGCCAGTGGCTGCGGTCAGCGGTGAACCGTGGTATTTCTTTGGTCACTGTACCGAAGTCACCGCCTTGCCGGGCGCGCCAGCACAATGGGCCGCGATATTTGCCCGTTTTGGCGCGAAGCTGGAAAATGTCAGTGTGGGTTGCTGCGGTATGGCGGGGACTTACGGACATGAAGCGAAAAATCATAAAAACTCGCTTGGGATCTATGAGTTATCCTGGCATCAGGCGATGCAGCGTCTGCCGCGAAATCGCTGTCTGGCGACCGGATATTCCTGCCGTAGTCAGGTAAAACGGGTTGAAGGTACGGGGGTACGCCATCCTGTGCAGGCATTACTGGAGATTATTAAATGATATGGAAACGTAAAATCACCCTGGAAGCACTGAATGCCATGGGTGATGGAAACATGGTGGGATTGCTGGATATTCGCTTTGAACATATTGGTGATGACACTCTGGAAGCGACAATGCCGGTAGATTCGCGGACAAAGCAACCTTTCGGGCTGCTGCATGGCGGTGCGTCCGTGGTGCTGGCCGAAAGTATTGGCTCCGTTGCCGGTTATTTATGTACCGAAGGTGAGCAAAAAGTCGTTGGTCTGGAAATCAATGCTAACCATGTTCGATCAGCGCGAGAAGGGCGAGTTCGCGGCGTTTGCAAGCCGCTGCATCTTGGTTCACGTCATCAGGTCTGGCAGATTGAAATATTCGATGAGAAAGAGCGTTTGTGCTGTTCGTCACGATTGACGACCGCTATTTTGTGACGTTGTCACCAGAAAAGTGTGACGCATATTGCCTTTGGTTATTATCTGCACAGTAAACGGTGGTATACTGTGCAGGTCTTGTCTAAAAGCGAGGATGCTATGTCTACTCAACTTGATCCCACCCAACTGGCCATTGAATTTTTACGCCGTGACCAGAGCAATCTTTCACCTGCCCAATATCTCAAACGTCTGAAACAACTAGAACTTGAATTCGCTGATCTGCTTACTCTCTCTTCTGCTGAATTAAAAGAAGAAATCGGTGATGCTGCCAACTTACTGATTTAGTG
>NZ_AEJZ01000007.1:0-14552 GCF_000208525.1 Escherichia sp. TW14182 | reverse complement strand
GTTCACGCCGCATCCGGCATAAGCA
Source organism: Escherichia sp. TW14182 (assembly GCF_000208525.1). Lineage (NCBI taxonomy): Bacteria > Pseudomonadati > Pseudomonadota > Gammaproteobacteria > Enterobacterales > Enterobacteriaceae > Escherichia > Escherichia sp. TW14182. Next base: position 14,527 of record NZ_AEJZ01000007.1, on the reverse strand, counting down.
AAGCGCACGTTATCACTATCTGCGACGCTTGCGTGTCTTATCGGTTCAAATGTTTACGTCTCCTGGGGCTGAGCATTCACTGAACTAAATTAAGAGCATCTTTTCTACAAATTACTGCACACCGTGATTCTTCTTACGAATATTCATATTAGCCCCCTTTAAACTTATTTTCGTTGATTGTAATGAGAGTGATAAGCGGCGATATACCGTGAAGCTGTGACAATGTAAGGAAGAGAGAAAGGCACATTTTGCGGAGCAGGACACATATTGGTGGGTAAAATAAATGTCGCAAATAAAAAACCATTTTTTAATGATTTGATGAATGTTTAAATATCTAAAGTGTTTCTGTACAACGCTATTTATTTTTATTGTTTATGAATTAGCAGAAATCATATCTAATATTTTTTATGATATTTAGTTAAAAACGACACTATTGTTATATTCCTCACGTTCCAGGAAATCAGTAGATTTACTCGTCTTTTGTGGCGGGATACTATTCGCTGGCTTGCTGATGTTGCATTAAAATCGAAAGTGCACATCCTATTAAAACAAATTTTTATATTTTTCGATATACGCACGCCTTTTGGAAAGCGTAGGGTATCCTTTATTTCAGGGAACGTAAATAATGAAAAAATCGACGTTATCTTTAGCCATCGGTTTATTATTGGCATGTAGTACCGGTATGGCAAAAACACAGCATTTAACGCTGGAACAACGCATGGCATTGCTGGAGGAGCGGCTGGAAGCGGCGGAAATGCGGGCAACAAAAGCTGAAAGCCAGGTAAAACAGCTTCAGACACAACAGGCAGCCGAAATTCGCGAAATTAAAGCCGCGCAGGGTAATACGCCAGTAAATGGTCAGGCTGCTGCGGAATCTGCAAAGAAAAACGCGTCATCTCCTAATCTTTTGCTTTCAGGTTATGGCGATTTGAAAATCTACGGCGACGTAGAATTTAATATGGACGCGGAAAGCAATCATGGCCTGCTGGCAATGACCAACGCCGATATGAATAGCGATCCTACCAATGAACAGTGGAATCTCAATGGCCGTATTCTGTTAGGCTTTGACGGTATGCGAAAGCTGGATAACGGTTATTTTGCCGGATTCTCCGCACAGCCGCTGGGGGATATGCACGGTTCAGTGAATATCGATGACGCCGTATTCTTCTTTGGCAAAGAAAATGACTGGAAAGTCAAAGTAGGGCGTTTTGAAGCCTACGATATGTTCCCGCTAAATCAGGATACCTTTGTTGAGCATTCAGGTAATACTGCGAACGATCTTTATGACGATGGCAGCGGTTATATCTATATGATGAAAGAGGGGCGCGGGCGTTCTAACGCTGGCGGTAATTTCCTTGTCAGCAAACAACTCGATAACTGGTATTTTGAATTAAACACGTTACTGGAAGACGGAACATCTTTATATAACGATGGCAATTATCATGGCCGCGATATGGAGCAGCAGAAAAATGTCGCTTACCTGCGCCCGGTAATTGCCTGGTCGCCGACGGATGAATTAACCGTTTCCGCAGCGATGGAAGCGAACGTGGTGAATAATGCTTACGGTTATACCGATAGTAAGGGTAATTTTGTCGACCAGTCCGATCGTACCGGCTATGGCATGAGCATGACCTGGAACGGCCTGAAAACCGATCCGGAAAATGGTATCGTGGTTAATCTTAATACCGCCTATTTAGATGCCAATAATGAGAAAGATTTCACTGCCGGGATCAACGCGCTGTGGAAACGTTTCGAGCTGGGTTATATCTACGCGCACAATAAGATTGATGAATTTAGTGGCGTAGTTTGTGATAACGACTGCTGGATTGATGATGAAGGGACGTACACCATTCACACCATTCATGCGTCTTATCAGTTCGCTAACGTGATGGATATGGAGAACTTTAATATTTACCTTGGTACTTATTACTCCATTCTGGATAGCGACGGCGATAAGAAACACGGCGACGATACTGATGACCGTTACGGCGCACGCGTTCGCTTTAAATACTTCTTCTGATGAAGGCGCGGTGCTGGATATTTTCCGGCACCGCAACTCATTAAGGCAGATAAAAGACTTCTTGCAGCTCGCTGCTGACCGGGCTGTTATCCGGATTAGCGGGCATCACCTCGGTCATATGTTTCCACCATCGTTGGCAAACATCCGTATTGGCAACCGCATTCCAGCGTTCTTCAGATTCAATTTCTACCGTGGCAAAAAGTAAATTACGTGCTTTGTCGAGGTAGATGGCGTAATGGTGCGCGCCGTGTGACTTCAACACCGCTTCCAGTTCCGGCCAGATCGGGTTATGCCGACGCTGATACTCTTCGTGAGCGTCCGGGTTGACTTGCATAACAAACGCTTTGCGGATCATAACGCCTCCAGATAAAGCTCACGCACGTCGTCGCGGCTGGCGGTACGCGGATTACATGGTGCGCATGGGTCGGCCAGGGCTTTATCTAACCAGCCTTCGATATCCTCTTTGCTGGTGCCAAGCTGACTAAATCCCGCAGGTATGCCCACGCGATGGCTCAAGACTCGAATGGCATTAATTGCTTCCAGACTTGCCGCTTCATCACTCATCCCGCGCGAATCGACACCCATCGCCTGGGCGATACGGGCAAAGCGTGCGATGGCATTCGGGCGGTTAAAGTTTTCGATTACTGGCAACAAGATGGCATTACACACCCCGTGTGGCAGGTTGTGGGTAGCTCCGGGCTGATGCGCCAGTGCGTGAACCAGCCCCAGTCCCGCGCTGTTAAAAGCCATTCCCGCCAGATATTGCCCGAATGCCATTTGTTCACGGGCTTCCAGATTATGACCATCTTCTACCGCTTTCGGCAGCCACAGAGAAATCAGGCGGATAGCTTCCAGCGCGTTGGCGTCGGTTAATGGATGTGCACCAACAGAAACATAGGCTTCAACTGCGTGAGTCAGTGCATCCATACCGGTGGCAGCGGTAACGGAGGCAGGGATCTCCAGCATTACACTGGCATCATCCACCGCAATATCTGGAATAATATTCGGATCGATGATGACTTCTTTCACTTGCCGCGCAGTGTCGATGATCACCGCATTGCTGGTCATCTCAGCGGCGGTTCCGGCAGTCGTATTGATCGCCACCAGCGGTACGCCGGGGTTTGTCACTTTACCAACACCAGAGTACGCCGTAGAAGGTGCGGGATTAGCGGTAAGGATTTTTACGGCTTTTGCGGTATCAATCGGGCTACCGCCACCGAAAGCAATAATGTAGTCACATGCGGCGTCCTGAAATGCAGCGTAGCCTTTTTGCACCAGTTCTTCGGTGGGGTTTGGAAAGACCTCATCGAATAGGTGGTAAGACATTTGGTGTTGATCCAGCGCGGTGAACAGACTGTCCAGCAATCCCAATTTAACCAGTTGCCCATCGGTAACGATCAGTGCTTTTCCCCATTGCTTATTCGCAACCAGGTTTACCATATCGCCAATTGCCCCAGCGCCATGCAGGCTGATTTTCGGTAATGCCAACATAAAACTCATGATTATTCTCCTTAAGATCAAATCCTTCTGTCCGGCGGCATAACCCGCGCCGCCAGATGCGAAACGGGGTGTTAAAGCGCCAGTGCGCTTGCCAGCGGGGTGACGCCGAAACGCTTGCCGAGGGCTATCAACTCTTCACGGCTGATAGTCTGTTTCATACCGCCCATCGAATACACTTTCACCAACACTTCCGCCGATTTTTCTGCGGTATCGATCAGGCCAAACGCTTCGTCCAGCGTCGGACCGCTGCCGAAGACGCCATGGAAAGGCCAGAGAACCAGTGAGTGTTTTTGCATTTTCTGCGCGGTGGCATGGCCAATTTCGTCCGTGCCGGGCACCATCCACGGCAAAATGCCAACGCCATTCGGGAATACCACCAGGCACTCGGTGCTGCCTTCCCACAGTTGGCGAGTGAAGACCGCCGTGTCGTTTTCCAGTACATAGGTGAGGGCAATCAGGTTGGTGGCATGGCAGTGCATGATCACCCGATCTTTACCGTTGGTGGCTTTAATGCGTTCGCAATGGGAGAGGAAGTGCGCCGGAAGTTCAGAGGTTGGGACGGCTTCGTTGGTTAGCCCCCAGAGAATATGGTAGCCCGCGCCGTCGCTGTCGATTTTTACGACGCCTAAATTGGCGGCTGGATCGAGCTGGACGTTACGAAAGAATTTGCCGGAGCCGGTGACGATAAACGGTGTATTTGCCAGTAAAGGCATTGGCTGACTGAGCGGAATATATCGCGGTTGTGGGTGAAAATTGTCGTGATATGGCGCGATATCAGCGTCATCCAGGCGCAGCGTCAGGTTGCCGCCGTTGCGTTCGTCCCAGCCTTTCAGCCAGGCGTCGGTGGTGGCTTTGATCATTCCCTGGACAAACCAGGACTGGGTAATGTTTTGCATGTTCTGTGTTCCTGTAAATTCGGTTGCCTTGTTGATACATGGTGCGGCTTGTTCCCCTCACCCTAACCCTCTCCCCAAAGGGGCGAGGGGACGGTCCGGCGCAGTGTTTAGCTCCGTTGCCGGAGGGTGCTGTGGTTTTCTCCCTCGCCTTTTCAGGGAGAGGGGACGGTGCAGTGTTTAACTCCGTTGCCGGAGGGTGCTGCGGTTTTCTCCCTCGCCCTTTCAGGGAGAGGGTCGGGGTGAGGGTGACAGCCCGCACGGTCATTCGACCCGTAGGCCGGATAAGGCGCTCGCGCCGCATCCGGCGGTGTTTACCCGCGCTGACGCAAAATTGCGTTCTCATAAGCCCGCACGCTTTCCAGCCATTCGCTACCCGCTGGCGTATCGTGACGCTGGCAATACATTTCCCACACCGCCTGCCACGGCAACGATTTCTGTTCTTCCAGCAGCGCCAGTCGCGCGGTGTAATCGCCCGCTGCTTCCAGCTTGCGTAGTTCGGCTGTCGGTTCTAACAACGCACGCAGCAGGGCTTTTTTCATATTGCGCGTGCCAATAACCCACGCGGCAATGCGGTTGATGGAGGCATCAAAGAAGTCGAGACCAATGTGTACCCGGTCAAACAGGTCATGACGGACAATCTCACTGGCAATCGCCTGGGTTTCATCATCCAGCAGCACCACGTGATCGCTGTCCCAGCGAACCGGTCGGCTGACGTGCAGCAGCAACTGCGGAACATACAGCATGGCGGCGGAAATCTTGTCGGAAATAACTTCTGTCGGGTGGAAGTGCCCGGCGTCCAGGCACAGCGCCGTCTGGCGGCTGGTGGCATAACCCAGGTAAAACTCATTGGAACCAACCGTGTAGCTCTCCGCGCCAATACCAAACAATTTGCTCTCAACGGCGTCGATATGGTGCGCAGGGTTCAGCTTTTCGCTGATCACTTCATCCAGTGCAGCCAGTAAACGCTGGCGTGGGGCGAGACGGTCAACGGTGATATCTTTCATGCCATCCGGGATCCAGATGTTCATCACCGATGGCGTGCCAAGTTGCTCGCCAAAATAGGCCGAAACGCGACGGCTTGCTTTGCAGTGGTCAATCCAGAACTGGCGAATGCGGTCGTCGGGATGCGAGAGCGTAAAGCCATCGGCACTTAGCGGATGCGAAAAACAGGAGGGGTTAAAGTCCAGACCGAGGTGATTGGCTTTCGCCCATTCAACCCAGTTTTTGAAATGCTCTGGTTTGATTTTATCGCGCGAGACTGGCGTGTCTGATTCCAGATAGATAGCATGTAAATTAAGCCGTTTCGGCCCCGGAATCAGCCGCATAGCCTGTTCCAGATCGGCTCGTAGCTCGCTGGCATTACGCGCTTTACCCGGATAATTACCTGTGGCCTGAATCCCACCAGTCAGCGAACCTTCCGGGTTTTCAAAACCAGAAACATCATCGCCCTGCCAGCAGTGCATTGAAACGGGTAAGCGATCAAGTTGGCGCAGCGCCTCCTCGACATCAATCCCTACCGCCGCGAAACGCTGTTTCGCCAGTTCCCAGGCCTGTTCCAGTTGAGTGGTCATGCGCAAAGCTCCTTTGTCTGTCGTGTAGAGTGAATCCGCGCCACATAGTGGGCAATTTCACTGTCAGGATTAGGGGTAAAGGTGGTCAGATTCGCGGTGGCGCTCACGACCTGACGGAAATCATCCACATTGTTGAGTTCATCCAGCGTCATTAACTGGATGCCGATATTGCCGAGCGTCGAGGCTTCAACTGGCCCGGCGATCACCCGAATACCGCAGGCATCGGCACACAACTGGTTGAGCAGTGCGTTCTGGCTGCCGCCGCCGACAATATGCAGTTGAGAGAAGTCTTCACCGCGTAGCTGCGCCAGTTCGTGCAGTACGTCGGCATACAGCAGCGCCAGACTGTCGAAAATACAGCGCGCCAGTTCAGCATCACTTTCTGGGATCGGTTGCGCCGTTTCCCGACACGCTGCCTGAATTTCGCTGCACATCTCGTCAGGATTAATAAAGCGATCGTCATTGGGATTGATGATGAAGCGACAGGCCGGGAGTGCCTGTGTCGCGGCGATAAGCGTTGGGAGATCGTTGATTTTCCGCTCCTGAAGCACCCGCTGAAGCAGCCATAAACCCATGATATTTTTCAGTACCCGATAGCGACCTTCCGCACCGCCTTCATTGGTGATGTTGGCTGCGAGCGCCGCATCATCGGTGAATGGCGTCTGGCTTTCGAAGCCCATCAATGACCAGGTGCCAGAAGAGAGATAAGCGGCGCGTGAACCGTTTAACGGCGAGGCGATAACCGCGCTGGCGGTATCATGGCTGGCAACGGCAACCACCGGAATTTCATTACCCTGCGGGCAAATCCAGTGACCAATGACATTGCCCGGATGCGTCGGGCGACCAAACCAGGCTTTGTTGGCCCCACTCCACGCCAGTAGCGACTCGTCCCAGTCGTCGCTATTGATATTGACCAGTTGCGTGGTTGTGGCGTTGGTGTACTCCCAGTTCATCTTGCCGGTCAGGCGATAACTGAAGTAATCCGGCATCAGCAGAGCGTGAGCGATTTGTGGAATAAGTTCAGGTTGTTGCGCCGTCAGCGCACGCAACTGATAGATCGTATTGAAGGGCAGAAACTGGATGCCGCTACGCTGATAAATATCGCGTTTGCCGAGTTGCTGCTGTGCCAATGTCATCAGCCCGTGAGTGCGGCTATCACGATAGGCAATCGGTAAACCGACGCGCTGACCGTGTTGATCCAGCAGCACATAGTCCACGCCCCAGGTATCAATACCGATGCTATCGATACGAATCCCTTCCTCGCACACCTTGTTTAACCCAAAGCGAATGGCGTTTTCCAGACTATCGACATCCCAGGTGGCATAACCGCTCTGGTAATACAGCCCATTGGTAAAACGATGGATTTCACGCAGCGTCAGGCTGCGACATTCACGGTGGTAACGCGCCAGCATTACGCGCCCACTGGATGCGCCGAGATCAACAGCGACGCAGTAGCGAAAGGTCATAATGAGATCCTTCTAGGTTTCATTACGCCCAGTCTAAGAAGCGCCCGACTTCGCTACCTTCTCGTTACTGACAGGAAAATACACCACTGGCAACCAGGGAAAGATGAACGTGATAGCGTTCACAATTTTCAGAATTGTGGTGGTGTGATGTTTGCCGCATTTTCTGAAAAATCACGCTTTATCTTGAAAAATAGACATTTTTTACGTGTTTTGCTGTCGAAAATTTAAGGTAAGAACCAAATCGCTTGATTACTATTCCGCCATGTTGACGGCATCAGGAGGTTTATATGGACGTATTACATTGCGTGGATTTTTTTCCGTCTGGTAACGTGTCTGTGGCAATAGAACCCCGGCTTCCACAGGTGGATTTTCCTGAACATCACCATGATTTCCATGAGATTGTGATTGTCGAACACGGCACGGGTATCCATATTTTCAATGGGCAGCCTTATACCATCTCCGGTGGAACAATCTGTTTCGTGCGCGATCATGATCGGCATTTATACGAACATACGGACAATCTGTATTTGACCAATGTGCTGTATCGCTCACCGGATAGATTTCAGTTTCTCGCCGGGCTGCATCAGCTTCTGCCGCAAGAACAAGACGGGCAATATCCGTCCCATTGGCGCGTGAGCCACAGCATATTGCAGCAGGTACGGCAACTGGTTTCGCAACTGGAACAGCAGGAAAGAACGAATGATTTACCCTCGAAAGCCAGCGGTGAGATTTTGTTTATGCAATTACTGCTCTTGCTGCGTAAAAACAGTTTGCAGGAGAGCATGGAAAGTCGCGAATCGCGTCTGAACTTGTTGTTGGCCTGGCTGGAAGAGCATTTTGCCGACGAGGTGAATTGGGAAATGATGGCGGATCAATTTTCTTTGTCACTACGTACATTGCATCGTCAGTTAAAACAGCAAACTGGTTTGACGCCCCAGCGTTACCTTAACCGTTTACGGTTGGTGAAAGCGCGTCATCTGTTACGCCACAGCGAGGCCAGCGTTACTGACATCGCCTATCGCTGCGGATTCAGCGACAGTAACCACTTTTCGACGCTTTTTCGCCGAGAGTTTAACTGGTCACCGCGTGATATTCGTCAGGGACGGGATGGCTTTCTGCAATAACGCGAATCTTCTCAACGTATTTCCACGCCAGTTTATGACTAATCAAACACGTCTTCTGGCTGAGGTGGCACGGTGGCTCATCAGTTTGTCCTTCGTAAAAAAGATTTTTTTGCCAGCGAACAGCAGGCGGTCGCTGTGGCTGATCGTTATCCGCAGGATGTCTTTGCCGAGCATACACATGATTTTTGTGAACTGGTGATCGTCTGGCGCGGTAACGGTTTGCACGTGCTCAACGATCGTCCTCATCGTATTACTCGTGGCGATCTCTTTTATATCCACGCAGACGATAAACACTCCTACGCTTCCGTTAACGATCTGGTTTTGCAGAACATTATTTATTGCCCGGAGCGGCTGACGCTTAATCTCGACTGGCAGGGAGCGATTCCAGGGTTTAACGCCAGCGCAGGACAACCACACTGGCGTTTAGGCAGTGCGGGCATGGCGATGGTGCGGCAGGTTATCGGGCAGCTTGAGCACGAAAGCAATCAGCCCGCGCCGTTTGCCAACGAAATGGCGGAGTTACTGTTCGGGCAGTTGGTGATGCTTTTGAAACGTCATCGCTACACCAGTGATTCGTTACCGCCAACATCCAGCGAAACGTTGCTGGATAAGCTGATTACCCGACTGGCGGCCAGCCTGAAAAGTCCTTTTGTGCTGGATAAATTCTGTGATGAGGCGGCGTGCAGTGAACGCGTCTTGCGCCAGCAATTTCGCCAGCAGACCGGGATGACCATCAATCAATATCTGCGGCAGGTCAGAGTGTGCCATGCGCAATATCTTCTCCAGCATAGCCGCCTGTTAATCAGTGATATTTCGACAGAATGTGGCTTTGAAGATAGCAACTACTTTTCGGTGGTGTTTACCCGGGAGACCGGGATGACGCCCAGCCAGTGGCGTCATCGCAATTCCCAGAAAGATTAACTTGCCATGCCCATGCCGACGATGTTGGCGGCGACAATAATCACCACACAACCGAGGCTCAATACGGTAACCGGACGGCGTCCCGCATTGTTCCACTCTTTCAGCACCAGCCCGACGATACCGCCGCACAATACATAGAAACTCATATGCAGCATCCAACTGATGTAGTCATACTGCGCCGGAATGCGGGCGTGTCCCCAGGCATAGAAAAAGAATTGCAGATACCACATCAACCCCCCCAGTGCCGAGAGCAATACGTTGTGGATGATCAGCGGTTTTGCCAGCGAGAAGTCGGCTTTTAGCGACAAATCTTTCACTTTTGCCAGACGAATAAAACAGAAACCGAGGTTGATGATCGCGCCGCCACCCATGATGACAACATAGCTTGGCAGAGCGACATACAGTGGATCAACACCCAGCGCGGCAGCCGCTTCATGCATCGGTTTTGCGGCGTTCATCGCAAAAGACATCCCGGCAGAGAAAATGCCGCACATTACCGCCAGCACCAGCCCTTTTTTCAGGTTGAACTCTTCGGCTTTAATGCCCATTTTGCGCTCTTTCAACTGCCCGGCGCGAGTCACAATCCCCACGCCAATCAACGCCACCAGTACGCCGAGCAACGTCATGCGCCCACCGTCGGTGTTAATCAGCACATCGAAATTGCCGTTGATAATTGGCGTCATCAGCGTACCGACAATCAACGTAATGCCAATGGCGATGCCAATTCCCATCGACATGCCGAGATAACGCATGGTCAGACCGTAGTTGATATTACCAATCCCCCACATAGCGCCGAACAGAAAAACAGGCAGCAGGGTAGAGAGACTGAACGAGCTGTAATATGCCCAGAAATCAGGTAGTAGCATGGCGCTGATGGCCCACGGCAGAATAATCCACGAAACAATCCCACCGACAGACCACATGGTTTCCCATGACCACTTTTTTACTTTTTTGAACGGAGCGTAAAAACAGGCTGCACTGGCCGCGCCGATCAAATGCCAAAATATCCCCATCGTAATCGCGTTACTCATCTTCTTATCCTCATCATTTTTCGTCGCGTCACATCTCCGACGAGATGAGTGTAAAAATCGTGCTGTCGATTAACCTTTCGCCTGTTGCCGCCGTTGTCGATTTACTGGCAATCACGGCATTAAGTGGGTGATTTGGTTCACATCTCGGACATTTCCCTGCAAAACCATTCCCCTATGAAAAGTACGGCATTGATAATCATTTTCAATATCATTTAATTAACTATAATGAACCAACTGCTTACGCGGCATTAACAATCGGCCGCCCGACAATACTGGAGATGAATATGAGCTATACCCTGCCATCCCTGCCGTATGCTTACGATGCCCTGGAACCGCACTTCGATAAGCAGACCATGGAAATCCACCACACCAAGCACCATCAGACTTACGTCAACAACGCCAATGCGGCGCTGGAAAGCCTGCCAGAATTCGCCAACCTGCCGGTTGAAGAGCTGATCACCAAACTGGATCAGCTGCCAGCAGACAAAAAAACCGTGCTGCGCAACAACGCTGGTGGTCACGCCAACCACAGCCTGTTCTGGAAAGGTCTGAAAAAAGGCACGACTTTGCAGGGCGACCTGAAAGCGGCTATCGAACGTGATTTCGGTTCCGTTGATAACTTCAAAGCAGAATTTGAGAAAGCGGCAGCTTCCCGCTTTGGTTCCGGCTGGGCATGGCTGGTGCTTAAAGGCGATAAACTGGCGGTGGTTTCTACTGCTAATCAGGACTCCCCGCTGATGGGCGAAGCCATTTCTGGCGCTTCCGGCTTCCCTGTTCTGGGTCTGGATGTGTGGGAACACGCTTACTACCTGAAATTCCAGAACCGCCGTCCGGACTACATCAAAGAGTTCTGGAACGTGGTGAACTGGGACGAAGCTGCGGCACGTTTCGCGGCGAAAAAATAATCGCATATTGCCTACTGCAATGAGGCGTTTACGCCGTTTTTCAGCATAAAAAACAAACCATCGCACATAGCGGTGGTTTTTTTGTGATCAATTTCAAAATAAAAACAATGATCCTATAAAAATAAAACAACGTTTCAATTGATGTGGTTTTGATCACTTTTATTGCTCTGTTGAATGTCTATCTTCATTTCCATCAACACTGATGCATCGTGAAGGACTTATGCATCAGCCTATAAAAATATGCCGATAGGTGATGAAAATGCAGATAAAACACACGATAGAGAAAATCCCAGGAGGGATGATGCTCGTCCCGCTGTTCCTTGGCGCACTGTGTCACACTTTCTCGCCAGGGGCGGGAAAATACTTTGGTTCATTCACAAATGGAATGATTACCGGCACGGTGCCGATTCTGGCGGTGTGGTTTTTCTGCATGGGAGCATCGATAAAATTAAGTGCGACGGGAACGGTATTGCGTAAATCCGGTACGCTGGTGGTAACTAAAATTGCTGTGGCGTGGGTGGTTGCGGCAATTGCTTCACGCATTATTCCTGAACATGGTGTTGAAGTTGGATTCTTTGCCGGACTTTCAACGCTGGCGCTGGTGGCGGCGATGGATATGACCAACGGCGGACTTTACGCTTCGATCATGCAGCAGTATGGCACTAAAGAAGAGGCCGGGGCGTTTGTATTAATGTCGCTGGAATCCGGGCCGCTTATGACGATGATTATTCTGGGGACTGCCGGGATTGCATCGTTTGAACCGCATGTTTTCGTCGGTGCGGTATTACCGTTCCTCGTCGGCTTTGCGTTAGGGAACCTTGACCCTGAGCTGCGAGAATTTTTCAGCAAAGCCGTACAGACGCTGATCCCGTTCTTTGCCTTTGCGCTGGGCAATACCATTGATTTAACCGTGATTGCTCAGACCGGTTTGCTGGGGATCTTGCTGGGTGTGGCGGTGATCGTCGTGACCGGTATTCCGTTGATTATTGCCGATAAATTGATTGGCGGTGGCGATGGTACAGCCGGAATCGCGGCTTCCAGTTCTGCCGGTGCTGCGGTGGCGACGCCGGTACTGATTGCTGAAATGATCCCCGCCTTTAAACCAATGGCGCCAGCGGCAACTTCGCTGGTGGCGACGTCAGTGATTGTGACCTCGATTCTGGTGCCGATTCTGACTTCTGTCTGGTCGCGCAAAGTTAAAGCCAGAGCGGCGAAAATCGAAATATTGGGTACGGTGAAGTAATCTCCATCCATATAAATCAAGAGGCCGGATGATTTGTAGTCATCCGGCCTTTTGCGTTATCTGACAAAGACCTCATCAATCGTTCGACATTCACTTTCGCTTAACTCACCACCCGCATTGCGTGATACGCCAGTGCAATAGCCAAACTTACGCGATACCACCGTCTTGATAGTAGTGACAAAATCCTCACCAATGGCGTAGATGGACATATAAGTGCCAATCTGTTGCTGAATCTCTGGTAAAGCCGCCAGGTCGCCGCGTTTGAAGGCTTCACGGGCTTCGACAAACAGCTCCGGCATAACGTTGTTCAGGCCGGATATTATTCCCGCGCCGCCTGCCAGCAGATTAGGAATGTAATACTCGTCATAGCCCGAAAGCACTGCAAAATCAGAACGAACTGCCTGGGTTGCCTGAATCATGCTGCGGGTGTGTGACTGGCAATCGACGGTATCTTTAATTCCGGCAAAGTCAGGAAATTCACTCGCCAGCGTGGCGACCAGGTCAGGGGTTAAATCACAACCGGTTCTTGCCGGGAAGTTATATGCGAACCATTTGCCCTGTAATTCGCGACCCAGATGGCGGAAATAGCTTAATAATTGTTTTGCCGTCTGGCCGTAGTAGTAAGGCGGGAGGATCATCACTGCATCATAGCCTGTGCGATACGCCTCTTGCGCCATCATCAGCACATCGTGTGTGCAGGTGGAAGAAACGTTAGCGACCATTTTTAATGTGCTCATGGAACGCGCTTCGCGGATAAGTATGAGTCTCTCTTCGAGAGTGAAAGAGGCAAATTCACCAATGCTGCCCATCAGCAATATCACATCAATATTGGCTTCTGTTAGCCGCTGCAGATGCTTCTTCAGTCCGTTAAGATCCACATTACCGTCTTTATCCATTGGCGTAATGGAAGGACACCAGACGCCAGAAAACTGTGTTTGCTCGGTCACGTTGTACACTCCTGATAATGAAATGGCGTTTCAAATTCATCTCATTGATAACATTTCTAAGACGTCGTCATGTGAACCGTGCTCTCATTTTGCGCGCCTGACGTAAAATAAATATGGTCTAATGGGGAAATTTCTCGGTGGAGAGGGAACAGATGCGATATCCGGTTGATGTATACACAGGCAAAATACAGGCTTATCCCGAAAGTAAACCCAGCGCGATTGCGAAAATCCAGGTCGATGGCGAGTTGATGTTGACAGAGCTGGGGCTGGAAGGTGACGAGCAGGCAGAGAAAATAGTTCACGGTGGGCCGGACAGGGCGCTGTGTCATTATCCTCGCGAGCATTATCTCTTCTGGGCGCGGGAATTTCCGGAACAGGCAGATTTGTTTGTTGCACCTGCGTTTGGTGAAAACCTCTCAACCGACGGCCTGACGGAAAGTAATGTTTATATTGGCGATATTTTCCGCTGGGGAGAGGCGTTGATTCAAGTCACCCAGCCGCGCTCTCCGTGCTACAAACTCAATTACCACTTTGATATCAGTGATATAGCTCAGTTGATGCAAAACACGGGTAAAGTCGGATGGTTGTATAGCGTGATTGCGCCGGGGCTGGTATCTGCTGATGCTCCGCTGGAGTTGGTTTCCCGCGTTAGCGATGTGACCGTGCAAGAGGCTGTCGCCATTGCATGGCATATGCCGTTTGATGACGAGCAGTATCACCGTTTGCTTTCCGCAGCCGGGCTATCGAAAAGCTGGACGCGGACGATGCAGAAACGCCGACTTAGCGGCAAGATTGAAGATAATTCACGGCGGTTGTGGGGGAAATAACCCCGGAGAGTAGGCCTGATAAGACGCGATCAGCGTCGCATCAGGCATCATGCTCAAACGCCGGATGCGGCGTAAA
>NZ_AEJZ01000008.1:0-8244 GCF_000208525.1 Escherichia sp. TW14182 | reverse complement strand
CCGCTGGCTTAACTGGCTGGAGAAGCTGCCGGAAGGTTCAGTGCGTCCGGTGATGACTGAGTCGGTTGCTGATATTCAGGCTTTTGAGGACGAAAAATCGCTGACAACACGTGCAATAAATACCAGAGAATAGATATACCCTACAAGCGCCACCAGAATGGTGGCATTTCTGGCAGTCCATGATGCAGCAACGATATCACCATATCCGACAGTCAGAATACTGATGAATGAGTAATAAAACAGATCGTTCATCATTAGTGGCCTTTCTGAAGAAACACCCCTGAATGCTCCAGGCGTATAAACTTCAATACTGGAAAACAGGAAGAAGCCCATATACCCAATCAGCAAAAATCCGCACAGCGAGGCAAAAACCAGCTCACGACTTACGTTCCGGGTAAACATGACCTGTCTGAGTACCACTATGGATATCAGTACAAAAAAGTACAGATGAAGCAGTTTTTCAAATGACGCCATAACGGGAGTGTTGTGTATAAAAATTTTTATTACTGTACCGGTGAGGACAGGCAATAACAGCAGGAATCTTCTTTCTCCGGCAAGAACATTGATGCCTGTAATAACCTGAAAAAAAAGGCTCAGGTGAGATTTCACCTGTGGGTCCCCCGGCAAGACATTGATGATAAAAGCGCTGAATAACGCAATGAAAAGTAAAGTATAGGGAAACGTTTTAAGTATGAGAAGTAAGCGCATATGCATCACGAACAGAACGATCTGTATTAAATCATAAATCTGAGAGAGAGACTGACAGTAGTATAAGCCAGGCAGCCGTCAGGCTGCCTGACCGACAGATAAAATACTCTCCAGGAACCCCGTGGTGGTTTTCTTCTTACTCACGGTTCCTCCTGGTGAGATGTCTGAACGTATCCTGCCGCCTGCGCTGGCAGACGGTAAGAGGTAATTTCATCCGGCGTCAGTTCTTGACATCTGAAGCCCGGACAGGACTCTCCGGGCGTGTTATGCATTCCGGGGGCTGTGCAATTTCCCACAACGTCTTTGCTCCGCGACGAATATCGCTTCGTTTTACCTTTCCTTCTGTAGTCAGGCACTGAAGAAGATAGCGTGCCTGATAATCCGTTGTTTTCAGCATGTCGGCCACTTCCGCTGTAGTGGCTGTTTTACACTGCGAAAGATATTCAAGAATCAGCACTTTCATAGCATTCTCTTTTTATAACTATTCTCATTTGCATATTTGCCGGCACCCGGCGTTTTACTGCTGGCAGAGTAACAAAACCCTGATTCAGATTATTTCTGAATAAAAATTAAAGCACAAACACATAGATATACACTGGTGGTATTTGTGAAGTTAATTTAAATAAAATGTAAAAAAACAAATCATATATCCAGACCTAAATTGCGTCGGGTAATGTCTTATATCAAGAATCCAGATAAGGCTTATCAAATCAACTGATAAATAACGTAAATATTAGCGTTGATAGCAAGATTGCATTCAGGAGTTGTTATTTAAAATAGTCTTTCTTGTTTGCTGTTTTTATAAAAAACATAAAGACAGGTTTTATTTTTATTCTTTCCAAAAAAAACGATAAAAGATCGTATTTATTGCATTATCCGATCTTTTCATCTGGTTAATGCATTGACTTGTAGTGTATTGTTCTGTTTGGTGTTTGGCATTCAGGATTTTATGTTGTTTGGTGTGTTCTTTTTAGTTAAAAAGATCGCAAAATGCGTATTGAACGGACTTTGATACTATATAAAATAGAAAATATATAAATTTTGAGAACGTGTTCCTTTGGTTCCGGGGAGTGGAGAAAGCTGCGGAGGGGTATTTATGCCTGGTTGTGGCTATGATGATTTGACCTCTTATCAGAAAGGTCTTGATTCAGTTGTCAGAAGAGAAGATGTAAAAGGCTCATTATCAGGTGAACAGTTTGATTTGTTAATGGAGCTTTCTTCGATTCATAGCCCGAAAGTTATTCTGGCAATGCGTGACCATCTTGTTAAAGGGGATTTACGCAAAGTTGTTTGTCAAAGATATGGCGTTAATGCCGGGTATCTGAGCGTGTGCATTGGGCGCCTGCTCCGTATAGAGCGTGGCGTTTCCAGGCTGGCTCGCTTTTATTGCCGGTAAATCCGAACAATACAGTTGGTGTTGCAAAAAAATAAATGCTGCTATCTGTACAGGCGGCTGCCGTATATTTATGGATGGGGAGGCGTTATTTTCTTTTTTTGTCTGGGGAGAAAATAGCGACGCGTCATTAATGCGTCCTGTAACAATGATTATTTGATATTCCAGTTATTCGGAGTTTAATAAGATGAAAAAATTAATGATTGCATCTGCAATTGCAATGACTATGGCTGCTGGTTCTGCAATGGCATCTCAGGGGGATATTCAGTTCTTTGGTAACGTAACTGAAGTTACCTGTGACGTAACTCCGGAAGTAGGTGGTGCGGTTACCGATATGGTTCAGCTGGGTACTGTGAAGAAGAACGCTCTTGGCGAAGAAATTTCTCTGGTATTTAAGGCAACGGATCCTTCTGGTGGCGAATGTTCATCGTTGAGCACTGGAAAAACAGCTTCTGTAGCATGGTCGGGCAACCTGATTGCAGATGGTATTGGTGCGCAAGGTGGTCTGGCGGATGATGCTTATGTTGTTCTGAAACCCGTGAACGGTCAGGATAGTAACAAGATCGATTCCACTGACCATGTTGCTGACTTTGCTGCAGAAAACGTTATAAATGGTGCTGGCCTGAAGTTCACTGCTCAGTTGCAGGGTAAAGATAAAGTCGGTGACTTCCAGACTGCGGCAGCTTACGCGGTTACCTATAAGTAATCCCTGACTTTTATCTCCTTTTCCCGGGAGTTTACTTCCGGGAAAAGCATCCCATTTTCCGGAGTATATGCTCCCTGCTGAGCTCGAGGATATATTCATAGATGAAGCAGTGTCGTCTTTTTAAATTATCTCTGTTGGCACTGAGTATATATTCTCATTTTAGTGTCGCAACAGAATTAAACCTGGATTTTATCCAGGGAACCAGTGTCATTCCTTCCATTCTGAAAACAGACAGCGCTCTGCCTGCAGGTCAGTACGTTGTTGATGTGCTCGTTAATAACGAGCGAACCGGACGTGCGAATCTTGTCATTACGGAAGCGGATGAAAAAAACAATCGTCTTTGTCTCTCGTCCGAATGGCTGGATAGCGCCGGGGTGATGATGAAAAAAGACGCTTATGATGATGTCTTTGACAAGGAAAAACAGTGTTATGTCCTGACCCGTAATCCCCATACTAAAGTGGATTTTGATTATGGTGCACAGACATTAAAATTTAATATTCCTCAGGCGTATTTGCTGAGTAAAAACGACCCCGCCCGCTGGGATTACGGTGTGAATGGCGGGCGCCTGAAATATTACGGTAACTTCAATAAAAACGTTCATGATGATGTGAATGCCTTCGGGAATTTTGATGCAGCCATCAACCTGGGGCGCTGGGTGTTATCCAGCAACATGAACGTGTCGCATGACCGTGATAAAACCGAATTCACCTCCAGTGACCTGACCCTGTCCACGGCCATCAGCCAGGTGCAGGGAGACCTGTTGCTGGGGAAATCACAGACACGTACCGAACTGTTTTCTGACTTCAATTTCTACGGAGCGGCACTTCGCTCTAACAGTAATATGCGCCCGTGGGAATCCAGGGGGTATGCGCCGGACATTTCCGGTATCGCCCCCACCCCTTCCCGTATTACCGTGAAACAAAACGGATATACGGTCTATTCTAAAATGGTACCGGCGGGACCTTATCGTCTGGATGACCTGCGCCCGATGGGGAACGGCGACCTGGTGGTGACCGTTGAAGATGAAAGTGGCAACAAGACCGAGCAGGTCTATCCGGTCACCACGCTGCCGACGCTGCTGCGTCCGGGTGAGTTCCAGTACAACCTGGCGGTGGGTAAGAAGAACAACAGTAATGAACTGGATAAGGCGTTTCATTCTGACACCGGAATGTTCTGGCTGGGCAGTCTGGACTATGGTTTCTCCACCACCACGCTGAACTCAGCATTCATTCTGAATGATGATTATCAGGCCGGTGGTCTGGGCGTTACCCAGATGCTGGGAGGACTGGGAGCCGTGTCGCTCAGTGCGAACGTGTCAAAGGCCAGCTATGACAACGGAGAAGTGAAAACCGGACAAAGCTTCAGCGCCAAGTATGCCAAAAGTTTCTCGGACAAGACAGACCTGCAGTTACTGACATACCGCTACCAGAGTAAGGGGTATGTGGAGTTTGCAGACTTTGACCCGAAGGATATCTGGCGCTGGCGAGGCGGTAACCAGAAATCCCGCTATGAAGCCCGGTTGTCGCACCGTTTTGACAACACGTACCTGAGCGGCTCTTTCTGGCGTCAGGATTACTGGATGCGTGAGGGGCATGACACCGGAAGCACGCTGTCATTCAGTACGTCTGTATTTGATTCCGTCTCGGTCTTCCTGAACGGGTCGTATTCAAAGTATGCATGGTCAGATAAGGCAGATTACTCCGTTTCACTGAGTCTGAGTG
This sequence comes from Escherichia sp. TW14182, assembly GCF_000208525.1. Lineage (NCBI taxonomy): Bacteria > Pseudomonadati > Pseudomonadota > Gammaproteobacteria > Enterobacterales > Enterobacteriaceae > Escherichia > Escherichia sp. TW14182. The sequence goes on along the minus strand of NZ_AEJZ01000008.1, from coordinate 3,715 downwards.
TGCCGTTTGACCTGAAAGGAACCCGTCATTACAGCAGCAACAGCGTGGGCCATACCCGCACCGGTGGTACGACATTCAACACCAGTGTGTCAGCCTCTCCGACAGAGCGGTTTAATTACAGTCTCAGTGCGAATGCTGGTTCAAAAGGTAACCGTGGTGCGTCTGCATCGGCCAGCTATGCGTTTGATGCCATTCAGACCAATATGGGCGTCTCCCGTTCTTACAACAAGCACGGAAGCAGCCAGACCAGTTTCTCCGGCAGTGTTTCCGGCTCTGTTCTGGGGACATCTGAGACTGGTCCGCTCTTTACCAAAGAGTCGTCTGACACCGTGGGTATTGTCAGCATTCCGGGCGTTAAAGGTGTTTCTGTTAACGGCTCCATGCCGACGAACAGTGACGGTAACACGGTTGTGTGGTTATCTGAGTATTCAGAGAACAGCATCAACATCAACATGGATAACGTGCCGGACAACATGGAGTTTGAGACCACATCATACAACGTGGTGCCGACCGAAAAGGCAATGATTTACCGCAAATTCGGCTTCGAGAATGTGCTGCGTTATATCCTGCGAGTGAAGGATGCGCAGGGCAACTACCTGACCGGTGGCGATGCGAAAACGGAACAGGGGCTGAATGCAGGGTTTATTTCAAACAATGGTGTTCTGCTGATGAACATGCTGGCTGAACCGAAAACTGTCAGCGTGAATACCGGGGACGGAAAACAGTGTCGTTTCTCCATGGCAGGACTGAAGGCCAACACGAATAAAGTTCAGGAGGTTCGTTGTGAATAATTTTGGTAAGGCAGCGCTGGCTGCCCTCCTTTCTCTCTCTTTCTGCAGCCAGTCCATGGCGGCATTTACGCTGAACGGGACCCGTTTCATTTATGAAGAGGGAAAGAAGAATGTTTCTTTTGAAGTGACGAACAATGCGGACAAGACCTATGGTGGTCAGGTGTGGATTGATAACACGAACCAGGGGAACGGCGTCTACATGGTGCCACAGCCCCCGTTCTTTAAGGTGTCACCCAAACAGAAACAGATTATCCGCATCATGAACACGGACAGCAATCTGCCGAAAGACCGTGAATCCCTGTTCTGGCTGAACGTGCAGGAAGTGCCGCCCAAACCGGAGATGAAAGATAACGAAGGCAGTGTACTGGCCATTGCCATGAACACCCGCGTGAAGCTGATTTACCGTCCGGCGTCCATTAAGAATGGTCGTAAGGATGCAGAGAAGCAGCTGAAGCTGGAACAGCGTGGCAGTGACACCTGGCTGAAGAACCCGACGCCGTATTACATGGCCATTGTTAACGTGAAGCATGACGGTAAGGACATCACACTCAGTGACAAGGTGATGAAGGAAGTTGCACAGCTTAAGCCGTTCAGTGATGTGAGTCTGGGTAAAAAAGTGAGCGGAAAAATCAGCGTGGATGCTGTAAATGACTGGGGTGGAGTTCAGAGCTATGAGATTCACTAAAGCGGCCCTGGCAGCACTGATGATGGTGGTGATGACCGGCAGCGGACAGGCGGCCACCACCGCCACAGCAACGCTGACAATTAATGTCACCTTCACCCAGCCGAGCTGTGATATTACGGTGCTCCCTGAATATAACTTGGGTACCCTGACTCCGGGGACAAAGTCGCACGCTCCGCTGAAAATCTCCTGGAAGTGTGAAGGTGACGCGCCGGTTAAAACAGCGCTGACGGCAACCATTGTGAAAGGAGGCGCAGGTAGTGGTGATGAGAAAGTTGTTTTGCAGACAGACAGAGGTACTGACACCGGAGCGACTCTTTCCCTGAGAGAAAAGGATAGGTTGATAAAACTGACCGGTTCGACTGCGGAAGATTATTTTTGCAGTGATGCGAATGTGGTTTCTGGCGTGACGGAGCGCATCTGCACACTGACGCCGGAAACGAATGTGTCTCAGAGAGGACCGTTCGGTCTGGCATCGGCCACACTGCGTTTTGAGGTGGGTTATCCGTAAGGGAGGCAAAGTATGAAACAAATGCCTGCTGACAGGGAAAAAAGGTACGGAAAACAGGAGGAGAGAGGATGGCTGAGAGAATATTTTGGAGAGATTTTTCTGTTCATCCTGAATTGCTTTCTCTGGGGATATATCTGGTTTGAAACGCCTCTGCTGCAGGGATATTACTGACCCGGTCATACCAGCCAGTCAGAAAGACAACGCCGTAATTCGTGAATAAATCTGTGAAAGGTAATTAATGATGTTCAGGCAACTGGTATTTCTGCTGTTCTGTGGGCTGGGCATCGCCTGCATGCCACAGTCCCGGGCAGCGACACCCGCGGAAGGTAAGGATTACAGCGTGCTGAAGACGCCGGTGGCAGACGCACCGGCGGTGGTGGAGTTTTTCTCCTTTTACTGCCCGCCCTGTGCGGCTTTCAGCAGCCGTTTTCACGTCAGCCAGGCCGTGGACAAAATCCTGCCGCCCGGGGAGAAGGTGGTGAAGTATCACGTCGGCAGCATGGGGCCGCTGGGACCGGAGCTGACGGAAGCCTGGTCGGTGGCAAAAGTACTGGGTGTGGAAGACAGAGTGGAGTTACCGCTGTTTGTGGCGGTGCAGATAAACCGGAGCATTAAGACGGAAGCGAGTATCCGCCAGGTGTTCATTGATGCCGGTATTCCGGCAAGGGACTATGACGCGGCGAAAAACAGCATGGCGGTACGAGCCCTGACGGCCAGACAGCAGGAAGCGGCAAAAGCTTATGGTGTGACAGGAACGCCGTCATTCTTCGTGAAAGGGAAATATCTGGTGAACAACGGCGGTATACGGCCATCGACTGAGCAGGATTACGGGAAGTCGTTTGCGGAAGTGGTCAGCGCGCTGCTGAAACAGCACCAGGGATGAGTGGAAATCAGGCGGGAGCAGGAAACGGAAAATGAGTGCGGTAACGCTGAGTGTTTTTCTGACACACTATAACGCGGAGCTTACCCTGACACTGCCAGACACACTGACCCCCACGGAGTTGTCATTACTGCGGATGCTGATACAGGGGATGAGTGTGTCGGAGATAGCCCGTTGTCGTCACCGCAGTACGAAGACGGTGTCATATCAGAAGTCGCAGATATACCGGAAGCTGGGGATACGTAATGACCTGACGTTCTGGCTGGATATTCTGCTCAGATATAAACCGGTGCTGAGGAAGACAAAACCATTTATGAACCACCGGGTCGGGTAATTAAAAAATTTGACTGAAATCATGAATGAGAGACAGCCGTTACCGCGAATCTGCACAGGCATGGATATTTCGCCGGCGACGCCGGGCATCCCATAACGCTGATATATGGGACCTGCGTTTTCACCGGGAAAAATACCTGAAGCGCATATGGCAGCAGGTGGATAACGGTGAATATCGACTGTTACCACCACAGCTCATCCGCACCGGAAAACAGGAAGATATCGTTCTCTGGTCTGCCGCTGATGCCATGGTGATGAAGTGGGTGGCACTGGAAATACAGGACCTGCTGCCCCTGCAGAAACAGTGTGTCCATACTGCAGGGCACCGCGGCGGTCGGGACTCGCTGGCAGAAATAACGCAAACGCTGGTTCAGGGGGCACGTTTTGTCTGGCGGACTGATATCCGGGGCTATTACCGGTATATCCGGAAAGAACAGCTCTGGCTCCACGTCTACCGTTTTGTCCGTTCGCCGGTGCTGCTGAACATTATTAAACAGTACATCTGGTACACCGTCGAA
>NZ_AEJZ01000009.1:0-26909 GCF_000208525.1 Escherichia sp. TW14182 | reverse complement strand
CGGATGCGGCGTAAACGCCTTATCCGTCCTACGAATTACTTATAAATTACCGCAGTACCGCTTAATTTATTGTTGTTGGTGGCGGAAGTAATGCTGTATCCACTAGCACCGGCTGCTGCCGCTTTCTCAGCCAGTTTTGCTTCCAGGGCATCGAGGGTGGATGCGCCATCGGCAGAAACCACGCCGATTTTATTCATGTTCTGTGCCTGGGATGCCGTGACCGGCTCCGCCGCGAATACGCCAAAAGACAGAGTGGAAAGCGCCATAGCAGCAACAACAGTATTGATAGTTTTCATAATTAATCTCTCGCAGGTGATTTTTGTATAAGTGACGTTGTTTCGTCGATGTGATGAGTATCACGTTTTTTTACGAGAGATAAAATCGAAGAGAATTGACCGCCTTGTTCAAATAAATTGATTGATATCTAACATGCTGATAATCCATTCATTTATCGTATGTATGAACCAATTTTGTAACATGTGGCAGTTACGGCTGCGTTAAAGGCACGGAATGCCACGCAAAATACAAATTATACACGCTAAACATCCCGCCAGTTGTAGTTAACGTAACTGGCTGTCTTTCGAACCTCTGCGATTATATCCTGTATAAGATGGTTTTTGTAAATCTTTCTCCTGCTGACAATGAATGCATAAGCGCACGCCAGGAATGGCTTCCCGACGAGCCTGCGGGATGGGGGCACCGCACTCTTCACATTCATACAGGCTTTCGCCACGCGGAATTTCACCCCTGGCGCGGGCAATCGCATCTTCAATTGTACTGTTGATCTGTTCGTTGACGGCGTCATCGTTAGCCCAACCGGATGCCATATCGTCCTCCTCATATCAATGCTTGTACTGTTAAGTGTAGCTAATCCAGGGATGAACCTGGGCAGTTCAAGCGTCAGATCTCCGACCATTCCCGCAGCAGATTATGATAAAGATTGAGTAGCGACAGGATCTCTTCTCCTTCGCCGTAGCGGCTTTTGAGTGACTGAATATTGTTGTCCAGTTCGAACAGCATGGCGCGCTTTTTATCATCGCGGATCATTGATTGTATCCACATAAATGATGCCACCCTTACGCCGTGCGTTACGGGGGTCACACAGTGCAGGCTGCTGGAGGGATACAACACCAGATCGCCAGCCGGGAGTTTTACCCGATGTTGCCCGAAGGTGTCATTGACGACCAGTTCGCCGCCTTCGTAACTTTGTGGATCGCTCAAAAACAGCGTGGCGGAAAGATCGGTGCGCATCCAGCCGTTTTGTGGATGACTGCGTACTGCGCCATCCACATGAAAACCATAGGTTTCATTGTTCCGATAGCGATTAAACAGCGGTGTGGAAATGGTACGCGGCAAGGCAGCGGCAAAGAACAAAGCATGTTGTTTAACCGCGTTCAGCACTTCATTTTGTAATGCGGCATATAACGCGCTGCGGGTATCTACCTGTTGATTATTCTTGACCTGCGCGCCTTGTGCGCCGGTGGTGACGCGTCCATCAATCCATTCGGCTTGTTCCAGTTGTGCACGAAAGCGGGCGACGTCCTGTGGCGATAACACGCCGGGAATGTGGTACATCATATAAGTTCTCCAAAAAGTGGGGCTTTCACCCCACATCTGAATCAGAAATGCATATTGGCGGTGAGCAGGAAAGTTCTTGGCTCGCCCGGATGATAACGGTAGCCGCTCTTATTGATTGAGGCGACGTAATCGGTATCAAACAAGTTGTAGACGTTTAGCTGGAAGTCGAGATTGCGATTAACCCGATACCCCAGTTTGGCGTCGGCGACCCAATAACTTTCGGTAAATGCTGGCGTTCCCACCGCGCCGTCTGAACCTTTATGCATACTGCCGATATACCGTGCGCCCGCACCAACAGAAATATCATCGGTTGCCTGATACTGGCTCCATAGGGTAAAGGCGTGCTCCGGGGTATACGGCAGCGATGAGGAACCATCCTGGGCAACTTCTTTGCCGTTTTTGATGGTTGCTTTTTGCTGGGTATAGCCGCCAATCACCTGCCACGCGGGAGTGATATTCCCGGCCACGGATATCTCATAGCCTTCGACGCGTTTCTTACCGTATTGCGAATAAGTCCCGTCATCATTTTGCTCAACTTCATTTTCGATATCAGTACGGAACAGCGCGGCGGTGAGCAACAGGCGTTTATCCAGAACCTGCCATTTGGTGCCAATCTCGCTGGTGTTGGCTTTTTGCGGTTTAAAATCGGTGCGGTTGGCACTGTTACCGCTGCCAGACTGCGCAAGGGCGAAGTTGTTGCCGCCCGGCGGCTGCTGGGAAACGGCATAGTTAATATAGACATTGCCGTTTTCCGTCAGGTGATACAGCGCCCCGGCTTTCCAGTTCACCAGATTGCCCGACTTGGCGGTGTCGACGGTGGTGACCGGAGAACCTTTCGCTACGCCATCAGGGCAGGTGATGGCACCGCGTCCGCTGCCGCCGCAGGCGGTGGCACTGTCATATTCAGTATGATAATTGTCCAGCCGAACTCCGCCGTTTAGCTCAAAATCACGGGTGATTTGCAGCGTATCGAAGGCATAAATCGCGAAGGTATCCGTCTGACCATTAGCGTTTGCGCCATTGCGTGTCAGGCCGCCAGGATGAATGCTACTGTCAGGATGATAAATATTCACCGCCGGTAACGTCACCGGATTAACGCCGTAGTTGGTCTGCGTTTCGCGGGTAAATTCCACGCCGGTACTGACGTCATGACCAATTGAACCGGTATAAAATGCCGATGTCAGGTTAGTCTGGTTGGTGAGGATTTTATTGCTTACATCTTTGGTATTCGCCGTGCGTGACCATGTCCAGCTATCCACATTGCTGGTGGGCTGGGTAATATTTGACGCCCCTCCCATAATCGCCGTCATCAGATAATCCTGCTTCACGCGCGACCAACGTGTGGTATTGCGAATCGTGGTGTTATCGCTGATGTCGTGCTCAAAACGCATGGTGGCAGTATCGGTGGTCGAATCGTCGTAATCGGAATCCGTACCATAAAAGTTATGTGTATCAACTTTTCCGGAATGATTCAGCGCCGCCGTACCCGCAGAAGGTGCGGAATAGCCCGGTAAACCAATGGTCGGAATGCCGCCGTCTGGCGTATTGTGTTGGGTAACGTGTAAATAGTTGAGATACAAACGATTCGATGTACCAAGACCAAATGCCACGGAAGGGGCGACGCCGTAACGCTCATTTTTGACTTTATCGCGCCCGGCATCGTGCGTTTTTTCGCCCATCATATTCAGACGTACCGCAGTGGTATCGCCAATGACCTGATTAACGTCCAGAGTGCCGCGACGGAACCAGGCGCTACCAATACTGGCGGAGGCGTCAATACCTGAATCATTGCGCGGCTGTTTGCTGATCATATTGATCGAACCCGTCGGTGCGCTACGCCCGTAGTCGGTGCCGGACGGCCCTTTAATCACTTCGACCTGTTCGGTATTGAAGGTGTCGCGCGAGACGCTGCCAATATCGCGAATGCCATCAATATAAATGCTGTTAGAGGTATCGGCGCCGCGCATATAAATAGCGTCGCCAGTGGTGGAGTTACCGTTCTCACCAGCAAAAAACGCACCCACGCCGGGAACGTTTTTGAGCGCGTCGGTAAGGTTGGTTGCGCCCTGATCTTTAATCACTTGTTCAGAAATCACCGTCATCGTGCGGGTAGTATCCGCTACCGGACGCGAGAATTTCGGATCGGCAGATTGTTGTGGCGCATAAAGCGAAGGCGTTGATGCTTCGACAACCAGCGTGTCATCCGCGTTAGTTTGCCCTTCGGCGGCGAGTGCCTGAGCCACAGGCGTGATGCCAATACAAAGACCGGCAAAGAACGTGAGCGAATGAAATTGTCTGGCAGGGAAATTGCGATTGTTTTCCATTTTTGCAGGTGACTTTTTCTTATATGTTGAAGTTTTCACTTTCACGAGAAAGCATCTCTGCGGATGCGATGCCACTGTTAATCCCGTAAAAGTGTTCGTGCAAGTGATAATAATTTTGATAAGCATTATCACTTGGCGCGATTTTCTATCACCCATTGCACGAAAAAGAAATACATTTATTTACATTGTGTTCATATTTGATGTTTTTTGATTACAAATTGGGCGAAAACTGCATCCAGAGGTGAATGCAGTTGCGTTGGTGGGGTTATTTGTAGATGGTTGCAGTACCGAACATCTGGTCATTTCCGCCTGCGGAATTAATGACATAACCTTTCGCGCCTTGTTCGCGCGCTTTTTCTGCCAGTTTATCCTCCAGATCGCTTAAGTTAGATGCGCCGGTCGCCGAAACGGTTCCGGCGGGTCGTAGTTGACCGCTGTCCTGGTTACTCAGTGGTTGCGCGGCATAAGCCGTGAAGGTGATTCCGCTCAGGACGGTGGCAATCAGTAGTGCGAGGCACTTTTTCATAATGACATCCTCATAAATACAACGAGTAGTGCATGATAAGTGTAGGTCTCCTGTGCGATGGAAATGACGCAAAAAATTGACAGAGATGTGCTTATTTTTTGAACAAAATAATTTTACAAAACCAGACAAATCAATGACATGAAGAACACTGATTTTTATGATGAATTGATAAAAAATGAAGTCGGGTTAAGGTTTTGAAGCATGTTAAACGCAGCCAGATATTTACCCTGCTGCGTTATGCGGGTATCTTACGCCGCTGCTTAAAGGAGAATGCTATGTCCGCCCAGAAACCGGGGTTACACCCGCGCAATCGTCATCACAGTCGCTACGATCTCGCCACGCTTTGTCAGGTGAATCCTGAACTGGCGCAATTCCTTACGCTTACCCCTGCCGGTGAGCAAAGCGTTGACTTCGCCAATCCGCTGGCAGTGAAGGCGCTCAACAAGGCGCTGTTGGCACATTTTTATGCTGTGGCGAGCTGGGATATCCCTGACGGTTTTCTCTGCCCACCAGTGCCGGGGCGGGCAGATTATATTCATCATCTTGCCGATTTACTGGCTGAGGCAAGCGGAACAATTCCAGCCAATGCCAGTATTCTGGATATCGGTGTTGGTGCGAATTGTATTTATCCGCTGATTGGTGTGCATGAATATGGCTGGCGTTTTACCGGTACAGAAACTAACAGCCAGGCGTTAAGCAGTGCGCAGGCGATCATCAGCGCCAATCCGGGTCTTAACCGCGCTATCCGTCTGCGTCGGCAAAAGGATACCGGCGCCATTTTTAACGGCATCATCCACAAAAACGAGCAATACGACGCAACCTTGTGCAACCCGCCGTTCCATGACTCCGCAGCAGCAGCGCGTGCCGGCAGCGAGCGCAAACGGCGTAACCTGGGGCTGGACAGAGATAACGCGCTGAACTTTGGTGGTCAACAGCAGGAATTGTGGTGTGAAGGCGGCGAAGTGGCCTTTATCAAAAAGATGATTGAAGAGAGTAAAGGCTTCGCAAAGCAGGTGATGTGGTTTACCTCGCTGGTATCTCGTGGCGAAAACTTACCGCCTTTGTATCGTGCACTGACGGATGTTGGTGCGGTGAAAGTGGTCAAAAAAGAGATGGCCCAGGGGCAAAAGCAGAGTCGCTTTATTGCCTGGACCTTTATGAACGACGAACAGCGCCGTCGTTTTGTCAATCGCCAGCGTTAAAGCGTTGGCTCCCCCGATGGCAGTGGTGCTACCGGGGGCGTTCCCGGTGCAGGTAGCACCTGATAAGTTTGCACCGGCGCGCGAACACCCGCCAGGTCGAAATGCTTTTTCACCTGGCTGTCGAGGGCAAAGCGTACCGTCCACTGTTTGAGTGGCAGTGTGGTGAACGAAACACGCAACGTAAACGCGGTATTGCTTAAGCCGACAATGCCGGCAAAGTTCGGTTCACCAATAATCAGCCCGCGAATTTCTTCATTTTCCATCAATTCCGCTACCGCATCTTTCAGTGCCTGATTGGCTTTATCGGCATCTTCATGACGATCGACATCATAATTTGCGACCACCGAACCAATGCCACGGACGAAGTTAGCAAAGGTGGTTATCGAAGACCACGGAATAATGTGATATGCCCCGGTATCCTGACGCACGCCCACGGAGCGAATCGACATCCGTTCCACCGTGCCGGTCAACGGCCCGATGGTAACCAAATCTCCAGTGTTCATGCCGTTTTCAAACTGAATGAACACGCCGGTAATAATATCTTTTACCAGCGTTTGCGAACCAAACGAGATAGCCAGGCCTAATGCCCCGGCACCTGCCAGCAGTGGCGCGATATTGACGCCGATTTCCGACAACACAATCATGATGGTGATGGTACTGATGATTACCGCCAGCGCATTACGGAACAGCGTCAGCAGGGTGCGCGTGCGGGCGCTGGGCAGCGGGCGGCCATGAATATCCGAAGCCAGCCGGTTTTCGATCAAACTGGCGAGCACTGTCCAGCCAACCGCCGAGAAGAAAAGGATGAGCGCGATACGGATCAGGATATCCACGGTTTTCTGCCCCGCGCCGTTTTGCAGCCAGTTCCAGAAATCGAACAGCCCCCAGGCGCTGAGTAGCAGCATCACTGCCACGCATACCGTCAGAATACGCGCCGTTTTCAGCGCCGCTGATAGCCAGCCGTTCAGCCGTTTTTGCAGCTCCGGATAGTTACGCTGAGTATGTGGCGAGAGGGTGATGGTCTTCGCCAGCCAGCGGGAAAACATACCGGAAACAAACGCTGCGATACCAATAATCGCCAGGCTGCGCACCGTTGCACCCATCATAAATTTCAGGCTGTTGCCCGGATCGAACAACGAAAAGAAAAACAGCACAATAAAATAGGCGCTTGCCAGCCAGTGCCACACCAGCGCAAAAGCGCGAATAAACAGGCTGAAGAATGCCAGCGAGTGCTCCGCGAAGTTGAGCAGATGCTGGGTGATCTCTTTTTTATTACGAAAGATCAGATAGAGCGCCCAGACGGTCATGCACAGCATGATTATCACGTTGGCGAGCGCCCCGATTTGCACATTCACCTGATTAGAGATAATTGGCACTGCCACAATCAGTCCATAACCAATCAGACTGCTTAACCAGCTAAGGCGGCGGCACCAGTAGCGGGCGCTTTCATCCTGAATATTGAACGGGCGCAGCTCTGCCACGTTCGGGCAGAAAATCAGGCGTAAAACAGCTTTGAAAAACTCAATCAGAGCGAAAGCATTGAGAAACAGGCTTTGTTGAAAAGCAATGGTTTTACTACCGGCGTTCAGGTTGTCGCTTAATACCTGGCCGACAAATAACGTCAGTGCCAGCAACAGCAAATCGATAATAAACGCCCCGATAATCATCGCCGGAAGCTGTAACCAGTTGCTGCGCTCACGGTTTTTTTGCCGCGCCCACTGACCCATTTTGCGATATAACGGCAGCGCGCACAGGCGAATCAGCCAGTAAAAGCCAAACACCAGCACCGCTAGCATTGAAAAATGGGTCAGCGCGTTGTTGAAGGTTTGCGGGTTAAAGGGTTTATGCGGGGAGCCAGTGATATTACGGTAAAGTTGCCCGAAGCGCGCGGAGAGTGCTTCGCCATAATGGCGGCTGATTTCAGTCACCTTTTGCAGCACGGTTTGCTCTTCAACCAGCGTCGGCGGTACGATTTTCGGTACGGGGTCTGTGGGGGGCGTGGCGGCAACGGTGCGTAGCTGGTCGATCAACTCTTTGCGCGAGGTGTCATTATCCAGCACGTCCGCCAGTGCGCCATAGGCCGCTTTTTTTTGTTCGATATCCGGTTCTGAAACCGGTTCAGAGGTTGAATCTGTTGTTGCTGTGGTTGTTACGCCGGGTATGGACACCGCGTGGGCAGGTGCGCCTAGCAGGCAGATGAGGATGAACAGGATCCACCGCATGACTCCTCCAGTGAGAAAACAAAGCAAAAAGATAAGTATAGATGCTGGGGGAGGGGCGATTTGAAATGAGAGGAATCTGGTGTGCCTCCCTTTCGGGGGAAAGGGAGGCTGAGAAGTTAAGAGACGTGCTGTAAAAATTCCTGCAAACGCTGGCTCGGTGGGTTCTTGATCAACACCTGCGGATCGCCATCTTCCGCAATCCGGCCTTTATCAATAAAGATTAGACGTGAAGCCACTTTCTCAGCAAAACCGATTTCGTGGGTCACGATCACCATCGTCATCCCTTCTTCAGCCAGATCCTGCATAACCTTCAGCACTTCATGGCGCAGTTCAGGATCGAGAGCGGAAGTCGGTTCATCAAACAGAATCATTTTCGGCTTCACTGCCAGCGCACGGGCAATTGCCACACGCTGTTGCTGACCACCAGAAAGTTCGGAAGGGTAGTGATGCGCACGTTCTGCCAGACCGACCTTCGCCAACAACTCACGTGCCAGTTTTTCTGCCTCTTCTTTGTTTGCGCCACGCACGCGTAAAGGGCCAAACATCACGTTTTCCAGCGCCGTCAGATGCGGGAAGAGGTAAAACTGCTGGAACACCATGCCCGCTTCCTGGCGAATCAGACGCTCGTCAACTTTCGGATCGTTAACCTTCAGACCATCGACAATCAGATCACCAGAGGTAATTTCTTCCAGTTTGTTGATGCAGCGTAGCAGGGTTGATTTACCGGAACCGGACGGCCCGATAATCACCACGACTTCGCCCTGAGCAATGTTCAAATCAATATTGTGCAGCACCTGGGTTGGACCAAAATGCTTGGAGACGTTTTTAAATTCAATCACAGGATTTTCATCCTTCTTTCCAGACGACGCAGAATAAAGCTCAGCACCAGGGTAATAATCAGATAGAACACCGCCACGGCGCTCCAGATCTCAAGGGCGCGGAAGTTGCCGGCAATAATTTCTTGCCCCTGACGAGTCAGTTCCGCCACGCCGATAACAATAAACAGCGAGGTGTCTTTAATGCTGATGATCCACTGGTTGCCCAGCGGCGGCAGCATACGGCGCAGTGCCAGCGGTAAAATGACGTAGCGAATGGTTTCCCAACGTGAAAGACCAAGTGCCAGCCCGGCTTCACGGAAACCTTTGTGGATTGACAGCACTGCGCCACGCGTGATTTCCGCAATGTACGCGCCGGAGTTGATCATGATGGTGACCACCGCCGCAGTAAACGGGTCGATGCGTAAGTCGTTAAACGCCATCGGCAGGGCGAAGTAGATAAACATCACCTGGACGACGATAGGTGTGCCGCGAATCACTTCAATAAAGACTAGCGCGACGTGGTTGGCTATCCAACCGCCAAAGGTGCGTGCAAAACCTGCCGCCAGTCCGATCACCAGGCCGCCAGCCAGACCGAGGATCGAAATCCACAGGGTCATTTTGGCGCCTTCAATCAGAAGCGGAATGGCAGGCCAGATGGCACTCCAGTCAAACTGCATATGTTGTTCCTGTTACCGTGGTGTAAATAATCAAATTCAGGGTAATTAATGGTGTTGGAGCAGGCCTGTGCCCCTCTCCCCAGAGGGGAGAGGGAACTGTCCGTGCGCTTTACAGGTGTAGCGTTATTATTTCGGTTCAGTACCGAACCACTTTTTGTAGATTTCGTTGTAAGTTCCGTTTTCGCGCAGAGTTTTCAACGCGCCGTTAACTTTGTCACGCAGCTCGTCGCTACCTTTCGGGAAAGCAATACCGTATTGCTGTGCTTCCAGAGAGTCACCCACCGCTTTAAACTGGCCGTTACCAGCGGTTTTGATGAAGTAAAGAATGTTTGGTGTATCGTGCAGGACGGCGTCTGCGCGGTTAGTACCCAGTTCCATATAGGCGTTATCGATGTTCGGGAACTGTCGCAGATCTTTGGTTTTGATGTTCGTCTTCGCGTAATCAACGGAGCCAGTGCCGCTCTTCACTGCAACCACTTTACCGTCGAGATCTTTCACGCTTTTCACATCGTTGTTGTTCGCTTTCACCATCACTAACAGACCGCTTTTGTAGTAGCCGTCAGAGAAATCGATCGCTTTTTTACGCTCGTCGGTGATAGTGATGCCCGCCAGCGCCAGATCGACGTTTTTGGTTTGCAGCGCCGGAATGATACCGCTGAAATCCATCGGTTTCAGCTCGTAATCCAGCTTCAGTTCTTTGGCGATTGCCGCCCACAGATCGACATCAAAGCCCACGTATTTGTCGCCCTGTTTAAATTCAAACGGAACGAAAGCGGTATCTGTCGCGACAACTAATTTTTTATCTGCGGCATGGGAAGAAACCGCAAAAGCCAGGGTCAGTGCTGCCAGTGAAACTTTTAATACAGACTTCATAGCATTTCCTTTTTTCTATCCACGGGACGATCCCCTGCGTAACATTTACCTATATGAAAAAATCGTGCCAGTTTTGCAACTCGTTGATTTTTCGAGAGGCGATAAAAATGCATTGCACGATTTATGAGGCAACACCGTTAGATTGCACCATTATGGGGCGCCAAAGTGGTGCGCTAAAATAGTGCAGTCAACACAATGATTATTTAGCGTAAATCCTGATGAAAAAACAATCTTTATGTAACGATTGTGTGATGATGTTGATACAAAAAGTTTACTTTGTCAGGCTGGAAGGGGAATGGGATGCACTAAAAAAGTGCGTAGAGACAGGGCATCAAAAAAAAACGGCCCCCTTTCAGGAAGCCGCTTTTATTGTTTGTTAACGTTTTGAACCATCAGCGGTGGTGTTATTCGATGTTAGATTCGATAAACCACAGGAATTTATCCAGGTCGCGGGAGGCGGCGGTCAGGATATCTGCAGTATCATCATCTTTTGCTTCACCAATGGCTTTACGTACATCATTGGCGACAATTGCATAACGATCCGCCAGCTCTTTCAGGTGATCCTGAACGTTGTGGATGTCCAGCGGGTAGCTTTTCAGCGGTGTTTTGCTATTGATAACTTGAGTGGTGCCAAGGGCAACGCCGCCCAGTTGTACCGCGCGTTCAGCCATGGTATCCAGATGATCGATCAGAGCGGTACGGAAGCCATCCAGCATTTCATGTACGGCAATGAAGTTGGCGCCGCGCATATTCCAGTGTGCCTGTTTGGTAATCAACGAAAGATCAATAAACTGGATAACCTGACGATTCAGCAACTCTACTGTCGCTTTTTTCTCGCTGTCAGAGACATCGTTGCGGGTATAAAGCAGATTGGTCGCTTTTGATTTAACTAATTTAGCGGTACTCATAATTTCATATCCTCTTGATGTTATGTCCCAGTAATTAACGAGACTAAGTATAGCACCGGCTATGTGTTCCGCTATTCTGGCTGTTCCTATCACACTAATAGTGGTAACAAACGTAAAAAATAAAACTGCATAAAATACAGTTGGTTATATATTATAGTAAGAATAATTCTTATTTATATATTCACCAGGAATTTTCGGAATAAATATGCTTTTGTATAGTCAGATATATAAGGATGTGGCAGGTGAAATTTAGCGAAATATTCTGCATGGTTATGCATAACCATGCAGAATTGTAAATTTAATTAATATCTATTTCTTCTATTTTGCTCTCTTTGCGTGCTGTCAACGTGGAGCCCATTGAAGCGGCAATGATAGCGCCGAGCGCCAGAATCTGTATTGGCGTCAGCATCTCACCGAGGAAAATCATCCCGGAAATGGCGGCCAGTGCTGGTTCCATGCTCATCAGCGTACCAAATGTCCGCGTCGGCAAACGGGTGAGGGCAATCATCTCCAGCGAGTAGGGCAGAGCGGTCGAGAGAATTGCGACAGCTAAACCTAATGGAACAACCGACCAATGCCAGAGAGCCTCTCCAGCCTGTAACGCACCGATTGGCACGAAAATTAATGCCGCAATCAGCGAACCGATCGCCACCGTCGCAGGGCCGTGTTCAGCACCAGCACGTTGCCCACTTAATATGTAGATAGCCCAACAAGCACCGGCACCGAGCGCCAGCGCACAGCCGGTTAAATCGACATGGGAAACATCTTGCCCCAGCGGCAGCAGGAACCACAGACCGAGCACTGCCAGCAAAACCCAAACGAAATCTACCGGGCGACGAGAGGAGAACAGCGCCACCGCCAGTGGCCCGGTGAACTCCAGCGCAACTGCAATTCCCAGAGGTACAGTCTGAATAGAGAGATAAAAGAGATAGTTCATCCCACCCAGAGATACACCGTAAAACAACAGCGGCAACCGTTGTTCTCTGGCAAAACGCAGCCGCCACGGTTTAAAGAAAGCGATAAGAATCAGTGTTCCCAGTGCAAGGCGCAGCGCAGTCACTCCAGGCGCGCCAACCAGTGGAAAAAGTGATTTTGCTAATGAAGCCCCACCCTGAATAGACGCCATGGCAACGAGCAATATGACTATTGGTAACCAGACCGGCATTTTACGTAATGACCCTGGCATCCTTTCTCCCATAAAGTTGTATAGCAAGGTAAAGCGTGGAGTGTACTGGATGTACCAGTGGGTGGTTGAGCATTTGTTGAAAAATTTTTTCCCCGTTTTGGCTAAAATGCGCCAGGATTGATGGATTCATCAGTTTGCTGATTAAGAATAATCTGGATGAGAGAGTGTGAATATATGCGTAATACTTACGCAGTTCACTGAAAAAATGATTTAAATTTAGATGGATAGCGGTGAATGGAAACGTTCTGTTACACGAAATGGCTCGTTAGACATCACAAATCGCCAAGAGTTTCCCATTAATTTTTGATATATTTAAAACTTAGGACTTATTTGAATCACATTTGAGGTGGTTATGAAAAAAATTGCATGTCTTTCAGCACTGGCCGCAGTTCTGGCTTTCACCGCAGGTACTTCTGTAGCTGCGACTTCTACCGTAACTGGTGGTTATGCACAGAGCGACGCTCAGGGCAAAATGAACAAAATGGGCGGTTTCAACCTGAAATACCGCTATGAAGAAGACAACAGCCCGCTGGGTGTGATCGGTTCTTTCACTTACACCGAGAAAAGCCGTACTGCAAGCTCTGGTGACTACAACAAAACCCAGTACTACGGCATCACTGCTGGTCCGGCTTACCGCATTAACGACTGGGCAAGCATCTACGGTGTAGTGGGTGTGGGCTATGGTAAATTCCAGACCACTGAATACCCGACCTACAAACATGACACCAGCGACTACGGCTTCTCCTACGGTGCGGGTCTGCAGTTCAACCCAATCGAAAACGTTGCTCTGGACTTCTCTTACGAGCAGAGCCGTATTCGTAACGTTGACGTAGGCACCTGGATTGCCGGTGTTGGTTACCGCTTCTAATCACTTCGGTGATATAAAAAATCCGCCTCTCGGGGCGGATTTTTTTATCTTAAGATTTGGGATCGAATATATCGGTTCCGAGATGGTTGTAATCCACCTTCTGTAACTGGAAGTTAGTGATATATATCGGCCCGGCTTTCTTCTCAGAGATAAACGGGTAATTGATGTTGATCTCCTTCGCTTTAATCCCTGTCCATTGAGAGAAAAAACCTAAGAAGTCATTGGCTGAACGGCGGGCTTTAATTATCCGGTGCGCTTTATCGTCGCTGGAAATGACCATAAAAGGCACCTGGAAATTTTGCTGATATTTATCGTCATGAGCCAGATATTGCACTTCTTTACCGCGTTCTTTAAAGGCCAGACCGTGGTCAGAAAAGTAAACCAGCGAGAAACTGCTACCGCTGTTGCGTAACTGGTCATAGAGTTTGCGCAGTAAATCGTCTGTTTGCGTCATGGTGTAGAGATAGCACGACGTCTCTTTCGATTGCACAAAGGTTTCGTATTTGCCTTGTGTCCGGTCGCAGGCCTGCGGATGTGAGCCCATCAGATGCAAAACAATCAGTTGCGGTTGCGAGTGTTCTTGCGCCAGCACCTGAGCGGCCATGTCCAGTAACGCTTCGTCTTTGGTGTTCTTATCTGCTTCAAAATTACCTTCTTTCAGGAAGTGCACTTCATCTGCACGTTTGGCAATGCTGGCGATGGCGGTATCGTACTCACCAATTTGTCCCTGATTGGAAAACCACCAGGTCTGAAAACCTGCGCGGTTGGCAAGGGTGACAAAGTTATCCTGAAATTGTGGTTTGCCATCGACGACGCGGTTAAGCGTTAAGCCGAGCGATTTTTGCGTGGAGCCGCTGGCGGCAATGTAATCAGCGAAGAGCAGACCGTTAACGCTGCTGGCAAACGGGGTGTTATTCCAGTGACCGCCAAAGGCACCGAGAGCGTCGCGACGTGCGCTTTCACCGATCACCACCACATAGGTCTGATATTTCGGTTTAACTGCAGTAACCGTCCAGGTATCTTTCATCCCGGAAAGTTTTGCCATCCGCTCTTGCTCTTCAATCACCTCGTTATTGTTGACGATGACATCCTTAGCGAAACGAAATACCGGATAGCCAGTATCCTTCAATTTAAATACGCCGCCCCAGGCCAGGTTTTGCACGGGAGCGACAAAAAATGTCGCCACGCTGAATACCAGACACAGGCTGTCGAATTTACTCCAGCGCGTTTTTTCACTCTCTTTTTTTCGCCGGACAGCTATCACGCCGAGCGCAAAAATAAATAAGCCGACCAGATAGCTGTACCACGGAAAAATCGTCAGGATTTCAGTTGACTCTTCCATATTGGTGGAGTGCAGGGCCAGCAAGGTATTGAAGTTAGGCGCACCGTAGGCCTGAGCAAAAGGGAAATAACAGGCTGCCACTAATGAACTGACGCCGACCAGGACTTTTTGCACGCGAGGCAATGTCCGCCATAGCAAAAGCAAAATAGCCGTAAACGCGGCGGTGTAGAGAAAACTGAAGGGATAGCCTAAGCCGAGATTAATTAATAGCGACTGTAAAAAGTAGAACGCAGTCCACGGGCTAAATACCCGGCTACGGGTAACAAGCGATTCTTTGAGGGTTAAATTCATATGCCACTATCGTAACAAACGCCATGTGCTTACCCTGGCGTCAAGGGTCAATACCTGCAAGAGTGCGTGAAGAGGGGAAAAGGGTCCGCATCCGCGAGCCGCAATATACGCAGGGCTGCAAGAAGATAGAGCGAGCCGCCGTTCAGGTCAACTACTGACGAACAAATCTTTTGCGAAGAAGATTGCAAATCTGACAAAAAGTGGGGGTTTTCAGGCAGTAAAGATTTATGCCTGCAATAAAGCAGGAGTGAAGCGGCGTACCGCGACGCCGCTATTTATTGGAGGGTTTATCCTGCTGCGGTTTATTGTTGACCATATCGCACAACATCGAGAGCAGCATTAACCGTACTTTAAAGGGAGAATGACTAAACACGCGCATACACCTCTTGAACTCATTCATAAGACCTCCTGACTTGCTAATCCCGTCACTCCTTGAGGGATGATTGCATTACATACAGATATAGCACAGGCTATATTATATAGCTATTGCTAAAACGTTAATTTTTTGTGCCTTCGCAACTCTGGTTTACAATGTGCGCACGAAATAAGAACGCTATATATGTGTCACCATAATGAGGAAGCACAATGAGTCGTCGCGCAGGTACGCCAACAGCAAAAAAAGTGACGCAGTTAGTGAACGTGGAAGAGCACGTTGAAGGGTTTCGCCAGGTAAGAGAAGCGCATCGCCGCGAACTTATTGACGATTATGTTGAGCTGATTTCTGACCTGATAAGAGAAGTGGGGGAAGCCCGTCAGGTGGACATGGCTGCTCGTCTGGGCGTTTCGCAACCGACGGTGGCTAAAATGCTTAAGCGGCTGGCAACCCTGGGGCTGATTGAAATGATCCCGTGGCGTGGCGTGTTTTTAACGGCGGAAGGAGAGAAGCTGGCGCAGGAAAGCCGCGAGCGCCATCAGATAGTCGAAAATTTCTTGTTGGTGTTGGGCGTCAGCCCGGAAATTGCCCGTCGCGACGCGGAAGGCATGGAACACCATGTCAGTGAACAGACGCTGGACGCCTTTCGTTTGTTTACCCAGAAACACGGTGCCAAATGAGCCTGCCTTTTTTACGCACGCTGCAAGGCGATCGCTTTTTTCAGTTATTAATTCTCGTTGGTATCGGATTAAGTTTTTTTGTTCCCTTTGCGCCGAAATCCTGGCCTGGCGCTATCGACTGGCACACCATCATTACCTTAAGTGGCCTGATGCTGCTGACCAAAGGTGTTGAATTAAGCGGTTATTTTGATGTGCTTGGGCGCAAAATGGTGCGCCGTTTTGCTACTGAGCGTCGGCTGGCGATGTTTATGGTGCTGGCGGCGGCGCTGCTTTCTACCTTTCTGACCAACGATGTCGCGCTGTTTATTGTTGTCCCGCTGACCATCACGCTGAAAAGACTGTGTGAGATCCCGGTTAATCGGCTGATTATTTTTGAGGCACTGGCAGTGAATGCCGGATCGCTGCTGACGCCGATTGGTAATCCGCAAAATATCCTTATCTGGGGACGTTCGGGTCTTTCGTTTGCCGGTTTTATTGCACAGATGGCACCGTTGGCTGGCGCAATGATGCTGACATTGCTGCTGCTGTGCTGGTGTTGTTTCCCTGGAAAGGCGCTGCAATATCATACGGGGACGCAAACGCCGGAGTGGAAACCACGGCTGGTGTGGAGTTGTCTGGGACTGTATATCGTCTTCCTTACGGCGCTGGAGTTGAAACAAGAGCTGTGGGGGCTGGTGATTGTGGCAGTGGGGTTTACGCTTCTGGCGCGTCGCGTGGTGCTGAGTGTGGACTGGACGTTGCTGCTGGTGTTTATGGCGATGTTTATCGACGTCCATTTACTGACCCAGCTTCCGGCGTTGCAAGGCGTGTTGAGTAACGTGAGTCATTTATCCGAACCCGGATTATGGTTAACGGCGATTGGTTTATCGCAGGTGATCAGTAACGTGCCGAGCACGATTTTGCTGCTCAATTATGTACCACCGTCTTTATTACTGGCATGGGCGGTAAACGTAGGTGGTTTTGGCTTATTACCCGGATCGCTGGCAAATTTGATTGCGCTACGGATGGCGAACGATCGCCGGATCTGGTGGCGTTTCCATCTCTATTCGATACCGATGCTGTTGTGGGCGGCGCTGGTAGGATACGTTTTGTTAGTTATGTTCCCGGCAGTGTAAGAGCCGACAAATAAAAAAGGCGGATTATGAGTCCGCCTTTGCTTTAAGTTTTAAAGATTAATTCAGACGAACCGGCATCCCGGAACGGTTTTGAATAGCCTGATCCAGAACAGCCTGATCGACATCCGGCTGACCAGTCACTGTCTGCACGCTCTTGGTTAGCGTAATTGGCACAATTTCCTGACCTTCAAATTGGGCTTCGGTGGTAGACAGCGGGTTATGGACTTCAATATAACGGCTGCCGTCCGGCTCGGTGGTCGCTTTTACCGGCTCATCAATAAACTGTACGCGAGTACCGACCGGCACTTTCTCGAACAGGAATTTGATGTCTTCGTTACGCAGGCGCACACAACCGTGGCTTACGCGCAGGCCGATACCAAAGTTGGCGTTGGTGCCGTGGATAGCGTACAGGCGACCGATATACAGTGCGTACAGCCCCATCGGGTTATCCGGGCCAGCCGGAACGACAGCCGGAAGCGGTTCGCCCGCAGCGCGGTATTCTGCATGCATTTTGGCGGTCGGCGTCCAGGTCGGGCCTGCTTTCTTACGCTCTACTTTGGTGGTCCAGTTGATAGGTGTGTCTTTGCCTAACTGACCAATGCCGATCGGCAGTACGATAACGGTGTTAGTTCCTTTCGGATAGTAATACAGACGCATCTCTGCGCTGTTAATCACAATGCCTTCATGAACAGTGTCCGGCAGGATCAGTTGCTGCGGAATATTCAGTACGGTGCCGCCTTTCGGCAGGAAGGTATCCACACCCGGGTTCGCTTCCATCATATTGGAAAGCCCCATCTGATACTCCGCCGCAAAGTACTCCAGCGGCTGAGTGTTACCTTCAGGGATAGTGATCACCTGATTCTGACCAACCAGGCGACTCCCGTCGGTTGGCAGAGGATAAGTTACCGCTGAAGCGGTACTGCAAAAGCCGACAACAGCGAAGGCCGCTGCGAATAACGTTTTCAATTTCATATTCATGTTAAGCGAGATTTCGTGCCTGGCAGGCCATTAGGTTGAGAATATTAGAGTATTGGAAGCGCATTATATGTTCATTCCAGCTAACAGTGAAATCAGATGTGTACTAAATCACATTTTTTGCCTTTGGGAAGAGTGTAGACCTTAAGCGGGGGACGGGATCTTCTTTCAGACTTATGGCATAATGCGCGGTTTGTCATATCTCTTTTCAGGATACGCCTGTGTTAGTTTCCAGTAACGTCACCATGCAGTTCGGCAGTAAGCCGTTGTTTGAAAACATTTCCGTCAAATTTGGCGGCGGCAACCGTTACGGCCTGATTGGCGCGAACGGTAGTGGTAAATCCACCTTTATGAAGATCCTCGGCGGCGACTTAGAGCCGACGCTGGGTAACGTTTCCCTCGATCCCAACGAGCGCATTGGTAAGCTACGTCAGGATCAATTTGCCTTTGAAGAGTTCACCGTGCTGGATACGGTGATCATGGGGCATAAAGAGTTGTGGGAAGTGAAGCAGGAGCGCGACCGCATCTATGCTTTGCCGGAAATGAGCGAAGAAGATGGCTATAAAGTTGCCGATCTGGAAGTGAAATACGGCGAAATGGACGGTTACTCTGCGGAAGCGCGCGCCGGTGAGCTGTTGCTTGGTGTGGGAATTCCAGTAGAACAACACTACGGCCCGATGAGTGAAGTTGCTCCTGGCTGGAAGCTGCGTGTGTTGCTGGCGCAGGCGCTGTTTGCTGATCCAGACATTCTCCTGCTCGACGAACCAACCAACAACCTGGACATCGATACCATTCGCTGGCTGGAGCAGGTGCTGAACGAGCGAGACAGTACCATGATCATCATCTCGCACGACCGTCACTTCCTTAATATGGTTTGTACCCACATGGCGGATCTGGATTACGGCGAGCTGCGCGTTTATCCGGGCAACTACGATGAGTACATGACGGCGGCGACCCAGGCGCGTGAGCGTCTGCTGGCTGATAACGCCAAGAAGAAAGCGCAGATTGCTGAGCTGCAATCTTTCGTTAGCCGCTTTAGCGCCAATGCCTCGAAATCTCGCCAGGCAACTTCGCGCGCGCGCCAGATTGATAAAATCAAACTGGAAGAGGTGAAAGCCTCCAGCCGTCAGAACCCGTTCATCCGTTTCGAGCAGGATAAGAAACTGTTCCGTAACGCGCTGGAAGTGGAAGGTCTGACCAAAGGGTTTGATAACGGTCCACTGTTTAAAAATCTCAACCTGCTGCTGGAAGTGGGTGAAAAGCTGGCGGTACTCGGCACCAACGGCGTCGGTAAATCGACTTTGCTGAAAACGTTGGTGGGTGATCTGGAACCGGATAGTGGCACCGTAAAATGGTCAGAGAACGCGCGCATTGGTTACTACGCGCAGGATCACGAATATGAGTTCGATAATGACCTGACTGTGTTTGAATGGATGAGCCAGTGGAAACAGGAAGGCGATGACGAGCAGGCGGTGCGCAGCATTCTCGGTCGTTTGTTGTTCAGCCAGGACGACATCAAAAAGCCTGCTAAAGTGCTTTCCGGTGGTGAAAAAGGCCGTATGCTGTTTGGTAAGTTAATGATGCAGAAACCGAACATTCTGATCATGGACGAACCGACCAACCACCTGGACATGGAATCCATCGAGTCGCTTAACATGGCGCTGGAACTGTATCAGGGCACGCTGATTTTTGTTTCTCACGACCGTGAGTTTGTAAGCTCCCTGGCGACCCGTATTCTGGAAATCACGCCGGAACGCGTGATTGACTTTAGCGGTAATTACGAAGATTACCTGCGTAGTAAAGGGATCGAGTAAGTTATAGTCAGTAGCCCTGGTTATGTCAGGGCTACTGATGACAAATACAAGATTGCTATCAGGCCTATGCAGTACCTGCAATATATTGAATATGAAGGACTTTGTAGGCAGGATAAGGCGTTAACGCCGCATCCGGCATGAACAAAGCGCACTTTGTCAGCAATCTGAGCAACATCGAACCTACTTTCTTAACCTCACATCAATTCACTTCCACTAATCCATCACTTCTCAAACATCCATGCCCAGCGCGCGTTTACCGTGAACGTTCAGATCTTCCAGTGTAAATCGGCCTTGCCAGTTTGTTTCATAATCTTCCCGTGGGAAGTCTCCCGGCGATGCACCTTTTTCCAGTGCTTTCCTGACCTTGTGCGCATAAACCCGGTTTTTCTCGCACATCGGCGCGGCAGGAATATACATCACATTCCCCCAGCCCTGTTGATTGTCTACCGGTGCGACACAGTGGATCACATCGCAGTGCCACCAGACAGAATCCCCCGCTGTTATTGCCGGAATTGACGTTAGTGCTTTCATCAATAAGGGATGCCATTTCTCTGAAACAGGCAGAACTTTACCAGGCGCAACACCGCACAGCTCGTCGTCCGGTACGTCATCCAGCAACGGACGCAGCAGAACGTATGCCATCGCTTCCGGGATCGGCACCACGTGTAACAATCCCTGGCCTGGTAACATATCGGAAAGTGCCGTCCAGCCCTGGAACGTGCGGAACACCGAACATTTGGTGGTGTTATCGACGGTGTATTCTTCTACTTCGGTACGGTGTGCGGCATCCCACGGATCGTAATCATCAAAATTACCGTTGAAAACATGGGCAAAAACGCGCTGATAAGCAGGTAATAACCAGCGTTCCAGTGCGCCAGAATCAGTGTGTGCCCCCAGACCTTTGGACGTCGTGCCCGGTGGGCGGCGGCGGATCCTGTCTGGATAGATCACGCTGACATCGGGATCAAACCATTGTTTGCCGTTGCTTTCAGACTTCCACAGACGGTTAAGGAAAGATTGCACCGCAGCCATATTGTCGCTCTGCCGCGCCTGCATCTGTGCCTGTGACCAGTAAATGGGATAGATTTCGGGGCGAGACGCCTCCAGCGAGCCGAAAAAGCTGTCACCGGGACCTTTATACACATCATCAAAGTGATTGGCATCAAGGTAGTTGAGCATTGCGCGATCCCACGCCAGCGCCTGCTCGCGGGGGAAATTGCCTTTTATTACCGCGCAACCGCGACGTTTTATCTCATTGCGCGTGGCTTCACTCACTGTACCTGCTGCAATGTCGCTATAAGGAACTTCCGGCCAAACCGGCAATCCTTGCGCTTTCAGTGCGTCTATTTCTGCTACACGCGCTTCGATTTTTGCAGAGAGTTTTTCGAAGACCTGTTGTACATCGCCGATCTGTTGTCGCAGCTTCGCTTTCATTTCACGGATAGCCGTTTTCGCATCTGTTGGCAGCGTCTCATAGGTAAAAGTCATATCAACCTCGCAACTTTCGTTCGAAAGTAAAAATAGTTACGATTGATACTTTAAGTTAAAAATAAGTTAACGCAAGATAAAAATCTTGAGTCAGTGCACAAAGTGAGCAAAAAAGAGAGATGCCGGAACGGTCGCTCCGGCCGGGAGAAGATTACTTATTGAAAGGAGCGGAGCTATCCAGCACCGCCTGAATCACATTCAGCGCGCCTTCATGATTATTATCATCGGTAGCGTAACGGGCGATTTGTTTAATGTTTTCCGCAGCATTGCCCATCGCAAAGGAATAATGCGCCATTTTAAGCATCTCTGCGTCGTTACCGCTGTCGCCAATCGCTACCACATTTTGCGGCGACAGACCCCAGCGTTTTAACAACCGCGAAATACCATTTGCTTTATGCAGGCCGGGAATAATCAGGTCGATAAAACCCGCGCCACTGGTGACAGGTTTCATAATGCCATCGAGCGCAACGTGCAGTTTGTCGACAACCAGCGGGATTTGTTCATCCGGCAGGTTGAGCGAAAACTTGAAAAGCACGTCATCAATCTCCTGGTAATCCTTCACAGGTTTCAGTCGATGGTAGTGTTTTTCCATCAGTGCGACGAATGCTTCCGGCGCATTTTCACTGATGTATGCGCTTTGCAGACCACAGGCGACAAAATTGAGTTGTTTATCTTTCAGCAGTTCCCCAATGACAATCCTGGATTCATGCCGGGTCAGTTCGCCGTGGAACAACTGCTTGCCATGTTCGTAGACCAGCGCGCCGTTTTCCGCGACAAAAGAGATCTCATCTTTTAGCTCAGGAAAGAAGGAAATAAGCTGGTAATACTGGTTACCACTGGCGACAACGAACTCAATATCGCGCTTTTTCAGTTCCTGATACTGCGCCATAAAACGTGACTGGTTGTACATTTTGGCGTCGTTAAGAAAAGTACCGTCCATATCGCAAACGATAACTTTTACAGTCATAAAAGTGCTCCCGGCAATGAATGCAAACGCCACAGTGTAATGACAATGTGATGCGGAGCACAAACTAATTTCGAATGAAGGTGAGAGTAAAATTGAATTTGTGAATGTTTTAGCCCGGCGGTGACGCCGGGCTGAGGGGATTACAGCATGTGTTCGGTGCGGGCGATGATATCGTCCTGAGCGTCTGGAGAGAGCGCGGTGAAGAAGGCGGAATAGCCCGCTACGCGCACGACCAGATCCCGGTACTGATCCGGATGTTTTTTCGCTTCCAGCAGCGTTTCGCGGGAAACAATGTTGTACTGAATATGCCAGCCTTTATGCACTTCGAAGAAGGTGCGTAGCAGGATCATCAGTTTCTGCTTGTCAGATTCGTTCTCCAGCGTCGCCGGGTTTAGTTTCTGGTTGAGCAATACACCGCCGAGAATCGCTGCGGTAGGCAGTTTACCCACCGAGCCAATGACCGCCGTTGGGCCGAGATGGTCAGTACCGGAAGCCGGGCTTGCGCCTTCCGCCAGCGGGGTATGTGCTTTACGTCCGTCCGGCGTTGCCATTGTTTGCGCGCCAAACGGTACGTTAGCGGAGATAGACGACGTACCTGCGTAATAGTTGCCGCCAACCGGACCACGACCGTAGCGCGGGTTGTGGTACTGCTTCAGTTCGTCAATATAGGTCTGATAGGCGCGAGCCAGCAGCGTATCGACGCTATCATCGTCGTTGCCATACTTCGGCGCGCCGTTAATCAGACGCTGACGCAGTTGCTCGTGAGTCAGGCCATCGAAGTCATCCGCCAGCGCGGCAGCCAGTTGTTGTTGACCAATCGCGCCCTGTTCAAATACCAGTTTCTTCACTGCCGCCAGGCTGTTGCCGAGGTTGGCAATGCCGACCTGCAGGCCAGAAACCCAGTCATATTTCGCGCCGCCTTGCTTGATACTTTTCGCTCGCTCAATGCAATCATCCACCAGCGCCGAGCAGAGAATATCGTGCACGTTCTCTTCCAGCATGGTGTCGACCACATATTCGATTTCGATCGATTTGCGGGTGTAGTAACGGATTTGCGTATCCCACGCGTCCATTACTTCATCGAAGTTGTTGAAGTTACCCGCTGACAACGCTTTTTCTTGCGGCAGGAACACGTTGCCGCTGGTGGCATCACGACCGCCTTCCAGCGCCGCCAGCATCACGCGGGCGAAGTTGATAAAGCTCATGCCGGTGCAGCGATAGCCCCATTTGCCGCCGACGGCGGTTTCGATACAACCAATCGCTGCGTAGTCGTAAGCGTCCTGCGGTTCAATACCGAGTTTAATAAATTCCGGGATCACGATTTCGTCGTTGTTGAACGCCGGCATCCCGAAGCCGCAGCGGATCACCTGTACGCAGGCGTCGAGGAAATCGTTACTCATTCCCGCATGGTAACGCACGCTGAGGTTAGGCTGAGTGGAGCGCAGACGACCGCAGGATTCCAGGATCGCGTAAGAGAGCGGATTCACTGCGTCCATCGGCTGACCATCAACCAGATTTTGCCCGCCAATGGTGACGTTCTGATACAGCGGACTTCCCGCAGAGGCTTTCGAGTGCGAGCCTGAGCGGATCTTGTTCACCTCAAGCAGTTTCAGCCAGCAGCTATGCAGCATCTCGATGGCGTGTTCGCGATCCAGCGTCTGGTTCAGTTCAACGTCGCGGCGATAGTACGGATAGAGATACTGGTCCATACGACCAAACGACACCGAGTGACCGTTAGATTCGATCTGTAAAATCAACTGGATGAAGTAGCACAGTTGCAGCGCCTGCCAGAACGTCTGCGGCGGCTGGTGGGCGATAAGATCGCAATTTTCTGCCATTGCCAGCAGTTCATCGCGACGGCTTTCGCGGGTTTCGGTGGCTGCCATTTCACGCGCCAGGGCAGCGAAACGTTCAATATGTTCACTGACTGCAACCAGCACGATATCAATCGCTTTCAGGAACTGCTCGCCGTGCAAATCTTCCAGCACAGTCAGGTTGATACGCGAGCGACGCTCCGCCACTTTCTCGCGCAGACCATCAAGCCCTTTTTCCAGCAGCAGCGGGAAATTGACCGCCAGGTGTGCATCGCCGGAGGTCATATTGCCTTCTGCTTTGATAATACCGGTCGCCAGCAGGCCTTTTTGCTCATCGGTAAACATGCCGTAGCAGCGATCCTGTACGGTCTGACCGCGCCACCACGGGCACACTTCATGCAGAACGCGTTTGTTCTCTTCGCTCACCGCAAAACCCGCGCCGGGACGATCGGCCAGATCATCAATCTCTTTTTCGATCCACGACACGGTATATTCCGGGAAGATTGGCGCGGCGCGAACTTCGCTTGCCTGGTTGCCGATGATCAACTCATCGTGTTTGATCCAGATGGTGCGATTCGCCAGGTGATGCGCCAGCGCCAGCGCGCGACGAACCGGGATCGGCTTATCGAGATGTTGTTGATACATCTCGGTATAGTGCTGTGCGCGCTCGGTACAGACCGGCGGTTTCACAATATGCACCAGCGCATTTTTGTGCGCTTTAATGCGGTCGCTGAGCGTGTCCAGTTTCAGTGTTGTCATGGTTGTTATCCTCGTAAAGTCGCGGTTAACCCTTTCTGGCAGGCATACTGCTGGGCAAAGTCGAGCAGTTCTGGCGCATCAAGCGGTTTTTCCGGGGCGTCATAGGGCAGATTAAGTAAGTGATATTTGTTGATGCCCAGCGTGTGGTAGGGCAGGAAATGAATTTCGCCAACGTGCAGCTCGTCGGCGGCAAAATCGGTAATGGCTTTTACAGAGGTTTCGTCAGCATTAAAGCCCTGAATCAGCGGCACGCGGATAATGATTTTTTTCCCCGCTGCGGCGAGTTTTTTCAGGTTATCCAGCACTCTGGCGGCGTTACCGTCGGTCCACTGTTTAAACGGCACGTCGGCGACGTGTTTTAAATCGGCAAGAAACAGATCGATATAGGGCAGAGAAGGGGCGATATATTTCCACGGCACATGCAGGCAGGTTTCTACCGCAGTATGAATGCCGGCCTCGTGGCTGGCTTGCAGTAGCGCCGTCGCCATTTCCGGCTGCATAAAGGGTTCACCGCCAGAAAGCGTTAAGCCGCCGCCGCTGCGATCGTAAAACGGTTTATCGCGCAAAACGGTCGCCATGATCTCCTCAACGCTTTTCACTTCACCACACACGGTTAACGCCTGTGTCGGGCAGCAGTTGGTTAACGCCGTCAGATGCTCCGGGGTTAACTTTTCCCGATGAATAAGCAGGCCATTCAGCGTGCGCTCAATCACTTCCGGCACGGCCTTAGCACATAGCTCGCAGCCCTCCAGGCACAGACGTGCGTCATACAGTAGATCCTGCGTGCGGGCGCGGCTTTCAGGATTCTGACACCAGCGACAACCCAGCGAGCAACCTTTCAGAAAAACCACTGTGCGAATGCCGGGGCCGTCGTGGGTCGAGTAGCGTTGAATATTGAAGATCATAGATGCCTCTCTGTTTCGTTCAAATATTAAATTACTTTCGAATGAAAGTTATGTTGATGTGCGTCAACTGTTCAGAGAGTTTTCTCGTGGTAGTCTGGTTTCAGACAAAAAGTACATTTTGAGGATGGTTATGGAACTGTATCTGGATACTTCAGACGTTGTTGCGGTGAAGGCGCTGTCACGTATTTTTCCGCTGGCGGGTGTGACCACTAACCCAAGCATTATCGCAGCGGGTAAAAAACCGCTGGA
Source organism: Escherichia sp. TW14182 (assembly GCF_000208525.1). Classification (NCBI taxonomy): domain Bacteria; kingdom Pseudomonadati; phylum Pseudomonadota; class Gammaproteobacteria; order Enterobacterales; family Enterobacteriaceae; genus Escherichia; species Escherichia sp. TW14182. The sequence goes on along the minus strand of NZ_AEJZ01000009.1, from coordinate 955 downwards.
CGTTGTGCTTCCGCAACTTCACGAGGCGATGGGCGGTCAGGGGCGTCTGTTTGCCCAGGTAATGGCTACCACTGCTGAAGGGATGGTGAATGACGCACGTAAATTGCGTTCTATTATTGCGGATATCGTGGTGAAAGTCCCGGTGACCGCCGAGGGGCTGGCAGCTATTAAGATGTTAAAAGCGGAAGGGATCCCGACGCTGGGCACGGCGGTGTATGGCGCGGCACAAGGGCTGTTGTCGGCGCTGGCGGGCGCGGAATATGTTGCGCCTTATGTCAACCGTATTGATGCTCAGGGTGGTAGCGGTATTCAAACCGTGACCGATTTGCATCAGTTACTGAAAATGCATGCGCCACAGGCGAAAGTGTTAGCCGCGAGTTTCAAAACCCCGCGTCAGGCGCTGGACTGCTTACTGGCAGGATGTGAATCCATCACCCTGCCGCTGGATGTGGCACAACAGATGATTAGCTATCCGGCGGTTGACGCTGCCGTAGCGAAGTTTGAGCAGGACTGGCAGGGCGCGTTTGGCAGAACGTCGATTTAACGGGATGTTCTGCATCCTCATAAATTGCTTATAACGTGGCGGAGTGCACCGATGCCTGCCGCGTCTTATCAGGCCTGGAGGCGACAATTACTGCCCGCAAACCTCACATCCCGGATTGCGCATCAGTTTCATTTCGCGGAACTGACAGGTCATCGCATCGTACATAACGATTTTTCCGCTGGCAGGTTTCCCATAGCCTGCCAGCAGTTTGATCGCTTCCATTGCCTGCAACGAACCAATTACGCCAATCAATGGCGCCATCACGCCTGCTTCCACGCAGGTTAACGCGTTTTCGCCAAACAAACGGCTAAGGCAGCGGTAGCAAGGCTCGCCGTCCTGATAAGTAAAGACGGTGATTTGACCTTCCATACGAATTGCCGCGCCGGAAACCAGCGGCACCTTCGCGGCAAA
>NZ_AEJZ01000010.1:0-7049 GCF_000208525.1 Escherichia sp. TW14182 | reverse complement strand
CCCCCCGCCCCCCCGCCGTCATTACCTGATGAGTCTGTCCCGATAATTTGCGCAACATCTGCGCCGCATGTTCTGCATCGCGCGGTTTCTCTAACACTTCCCCATTCAGGACAACAATGGTATCCGCTCCCAGTACCGGGAGATCCTGCGCAGTATGAGCAACACCTGCTTGCGCTTTCTCACGCGCCAGACGCATAACATACTGCTGCGCGCTCTCCTGCGGATGGCGCTGTTCCTCAATGCCCGTAACAATACGTTCAAAGGTCACGCCAAGTTGCGCAAGTAACTCCTGACGACGCGGAGAACCGGAAGCTAAATACAGAGAAGTCATAGAAACCTTTATTGCACTGCAAACTGCTGACGGATTTTGCGCATCAGCAAGAAAATCCACGGCCAGAGCACACCATTGACTACACTACTCCAGAACACTTCGGGTCTGAAAGAGACGTTGATCACTAAAAACTCTGCCCAGAAAACAATAATATCCACTACCAGCGAAAGCAACATGACGACCAGCGCCTGCTGCCATAATGCCAGGTTGCGGAAAAGCTGGAATTTCAGTGCTACCAGATAAGCAATGATACTCATCGACAACGCCCGGACACCGAGCGTAGAGCCACTGATCAGATCCAGTATGGCACCCATCACAAAACCTGTGCCCACATTTACGCGATGGGGCAAGGCCAGGATCCAATACAGCAAGATGAGCAATACCCAGTTTGGCCGGAAAACGATGAGATTATCCGGCCAGGGCATAATTTGTAGTAACAAGGCGATGAGGAAAGAGAGCCAGATAACCCAGCGCCCCTGGCTACGATATCTCGCCACTATTGCCCTCCTGGCGCACGTGCAGGCGGTTGAGCACCACTTTGCGGCGGCGTAGCCCTTTGTGGAGAGCGGTTAGCAGCGGGCTGTGTCGGCGCAGCAGGCGCAGTAGCTGCATTTCCTGTCGTCGGTTGCTGCGGAGTCGGCTGAGCGATCCCCGTTGCCGGTTCAGGTAACTTTGGCCCCATCGCGTCTGGCGAAGGCAATACCTGCGGCATCATCTGCATCAGACGTTCATTAGCAACGCGATGCACCTCTTCCGGCGTCATCGGGTTAGCGCCGTTACGATCTGCGCCCCACAGCAGCAGCAGATAACGCAAACGTTGCAGTCCCGCAGTCGGACGCGCCTGGATCACGGTATAAGCGCGCTGGGTATCGAGTTTCACAGAAGAGACGACCGCCACCGGATAACCTTCCGGGAAGCGTCCACCAAGACCAGATGTCACCAATACATCACCAACACGAATATCAGTATTCGCTGGCAGGTGCTCAAGTTGTAAATCATCAGTACAACCGTTACCCGCAGCAATTACGCGGATATCATTACGGAGTACCTGAATTGGCAGTGCATGGGTCGCGTCGCAAATCAGCAACACGCGGCTGGTCAGTTTGGCGACCGCCACCACCTGGCCAACAACACCTTTGTCGCTGATGACCGGCTGGCCTTCATAAACTCCGTTAACGCTGCCTTTGTCGATAACGACTTGATCGCTATACGGATCGTTAACCGTAGAGATAACCTGGGTCACCATCTTTTGCTCATCCTGGCGCAACGGAGAACCCAGCAGCTCGCGCAGGCGCGCGTTCTCCTGTTTGTATTGTCCAAGCATCAGCAGTTCGCTGTTTTTCAACAGCAATTCCTGACGTAACGCCCGGTTTTCAAGTTCTAGTTGATCACGCGAGGCCAGCGTCTGTGATACGCCATCCAGCAATTCTCGAGGAGCATTGGAAACAAAGTAGAAAGGACTGACGGCGGTATCCATATAGGTACGGATTTGACTAAACATCCCCAGGCGACTGTCGGCAATAATAACGCCGAGCGCCACCAGCACCGCCAGAATAAGGCGAATCTGTAGCGACGGGCCACGGCTAAAAATTGGCTTCATAAGTTATGCGTATTCTCGTATCAGACCAGGCAGGGCAAACAGATGTTCCCCCTGCCTGCATCCGATTACTCTTCGCTGAACAGGTCGCCGCCGTGCATGTCGATCATTTCCAGTGCTTTGCCGCCACCGCGTGCCACACAGGTCAGCGGGTCTTCAGCAACAACAACTGGAATGCCGGTTTCTTCCATTAACAAACGGTCAAGGTTACGCAGCAGCGCACCACCGCCAGTGAGCACCATTCCGCGCTCGGAAATGTCGGAAGCGAGTTCCGGCGGGCACTGCTCCAGCGCAACCATCACCGCGCTAACGATGCCGGTCAGCGGTTCTTGCAGCGCTTCGAGGATTTCGTTGGAATTCAATGTAAAGCCGCGTGGCACGCCTTCTGCCAGGTTACGGCCACGAACTTCGATTTCACGGACTTCATCGCCCGGATAAGCAGAACCGATTTCGTGTTTGATACGTTCTGCAGTCGCTTCACCGATCAGAGAACCGTAGTTACGACGAACGTAGTTGATGATCGCTTCGTCGAAGCGGTCACCACCAATACGTACAGAAGAGGAGTAAACTACACCGTTCAGAGAGATAACGGCCACTTCAGTAGTACCACCACCGATATCAACCACCATGGAGCCGGTTGCTTCAGATACCGGCAAGCCGGCACCGATTGCTGCTGCCATCGGCTCTTCAATCAGGAATACTTCGCGGGCGCCTGCGCCCTGCGCGGATTCACGAATAGCACGACGCTCAACCTGGGTAGCGCCAACCGGCACACAAACCAGAACTCGCGGGCTTGGACGCATAAAGCTGTTGCTGTGCACTTGTTTGATAAAGTGCTGGAGCATCTTTTCAGTCACGAAGAAATCAGCGATAACGCCATCTTTCATTGGGCGAATGGCAGCAATATTGCCCGGCGTACGGCCCAGCATCTGCTTCGCGTCATGACCTACTGCAGCTACGCTTTTCGGTGAACCGGCACGATCCTGACGAATAGCCACCACAGAAGGCTCATTCAATACGATGCCTTGTCCTTTTACATAAATGAGGGTATTCGCAGTACCCAGGTCAATGGACAAGTCATTGGAAAACATGCCACGAAATTTTTTCAACATACTAAGGGATAATCCTGAAAGCTGGGGCGGAAAAGAAAATCCGCTTACTTTACCAACCACACGCAGCAGCGACAAGGCGCAAAAATCATCTGCTACGGTGAAAATTAGTGCAGTTTGTTTCCTTTGTTACAAATCTCTACCTGAGTCCAGAGAGGCTAAATGCATCAGCATGCATTCCTCGCCTGTTTGCAACTGCGTAAGGTCATTAATCTGCATATGTGCTGCAACAATCTGGCGAACAGACAAGCACGCTCCCGTGAAACGCAGCGCGCGTTATTCTACGTGAAAACGGATCAAACGGCAGGTTAAACCGAGTATCTTTGTGAATATTTTTTCACGTTAGTATCAAGTGGCTGTGAGGACGCAAAAAAATCTCCCTGCCCACCCAAAACCCCACGCTGAATCAGGGTCTGCCACTCGCTTCGCGAACGTACACCAGTAGCGTAAACCTGGGTGTTGGTCCCGGAACACGCTTCTACCATGCTCTGAACCAACAATTGATTCTCTGTTCGCTTCTCAATGTTTCTTACCAGCCCCGGATGGAGCTTGAGTAATTCAACATTAAGTTCTTTGATCCAACGGGTACTTACCAGCGTCAAACCAGCCTGGTTGACGGCGACCCGAGCCCCTAAAGCATTCATCAAACGAATGACAGGTTGCAAGCGACCGATATGTTGACCAACATCAGCCTCTGCAAGTTCAATAATTATGCGTTTTCGCTGTGATTTTTCACACTGCATCAGCGTATCACGTAGCCAACGCTGGAAACGCGGGCGAATCAACGACTCAACGGTGACCTGAATCGCCAGATTTTCTTGTGGCCAATAGCGTAACAGCGGGATGAGGCGACTGACTTGCAGACGGTCATACTCTTCCGATAAGCCAAACTGCAACACCATCGGCATATATTCCGCCGAACTGACCTCTTCGTTACCATCAAAGATACGACACATCAGTTCGCGATGATGAACCAGCCCTTCACGAGTAACCGCCGGTTTTTGATAAAGACGCGGGCCTCCGCGACTCAGCATTTGCTCGATGAGCGTCCGCCAGCGAACGTTACCGCGTCCTTTTTCAGGTAACGAGTCATCGTAAATAGCCCAGCTATTGCCGCCCTGTAATCCCGCATTGCGCGTGGCGGATTCCGCATGTTCCATCACCTGTTCGGTATCCTGCCCGCTACGCCAGGCACAGATGCCGATGTGAATCATATCATCACGATCGAGCATTTTATTCGTCGGTAAGGTATCGACCGCCTTGATCAATTGCCCGGCAATGCTCTCCGCCTCTTTTAATGTCCGATGTGGCAACAGCACGGCGAAATCGCTACGGTGATAACGCGCCAATAGCGCCCCGGGATAACGCATCATAAATGTCGATAACAGATTTGTCAGGGTGAAGAGTTGTTCTTCAACCTGGCTGTGCCCCCAAGTGTCGCTCAACATATTGAAATCCGGCAGGCGGATCATCATCACGATCCCGTGAGTCCCCACTTTCTCCTGATCTTCCAGTAACGTTGCTAACTGATTATCGAAAAAAAGTCGGTTATTGAGGCCGGTTTTGATGTCCTGAGCAGCATAGGAGCGGATCAGTGTATCAAGACGACTGTGCTGTTCGCGTGCGTTCTGAATTTCACAAAGCAGCGTATCCAGCGCACTGCTGGTTCTGGGCGGCCATTCATAGATGGTTCCCAACACATTCGAGCCACGCTCGCCATTTAAAATACGTGTAGCGCGGGTTTCCAGCAATTCTTGCCCGGCAAGTTGCCGCTGTAACCAGCGTACTGCCAGGAAAAGCATAATAATGATAAATCCAATCGCACCGGTGAGCGGTGCGGTGGTCATCAACGAGTGGAAATAGTTGCCCATCGGATCCTGATAAACCAAACGCAGCGACATCCCCGGATGTTTAATCAACGGCACAGTCAGTTCGCGAAACAGATCGCTGGTTCCCACCGGACGGTAACTACCATTGCGGGACTGGGTATAAACCTGTTTTTTATCGTGCAAAAGATCCACGCGAACAATATCCGCCGACATCATCAGTTCGCTGATTTGTGGCCTCAATGTGCTGAAGTCATTCGATACAAGGTGAGTATCGATAGCCGTCGCCACTGCCTGAACACGATGACTAAACTTATACTGAATGGCGTTGTAGAAACTAAGCGAGCAGCCCAACAGAGTCACAAAAATTGTTAACCCGGTGAGCAGCGTGACAAAGGCCGAAAATTTCGTCGTTAATCTCATCCTTGTGTTAACTCCGATAGTGAGGACGCGGGCATACTAGCAAATCAGATTTATCTCGCAATTTATTGCGCTTCATCGGCTTTGCTTTTCCATTAGCGAGTATAGTCTTCAGAAATTATTTTCCAATCCATCATGCACATGAGGATCTCTTATGCAGGCGTTACTTTTAGAACAGCAGGACGGTAAAACCCTCGCATCTGTACAGACTCTGGACGCAAGTCGCCTGCCGGAAGGCGATGTGACGGTCGATGTCCACTGGTCGAGTCTGAATTATAAAGATGCGCTGGCGATTACCGGTAAAGGAAAAATCATCCGTAATTTTCCGATGATTCCTGGTATTGACTTCGCCGGAACTGTACGCGCCAGTGAAGATCCTCGTTTTCATGCCGGTCAGGAAGTGTTACTGACGGGTTGGGGCGTCGGTGAAAACCACTGGGGCGGGCTGGCACAACAGGCGCGCGTAAAAGGTGACTGGCTGGTTGCGATGCCGCAGGGTCTGGACGCGCGTAAAGCGATGGTTATCGGTACTGCCGGGTTTACCGCCATGCTGTGCGTACTGGCACTGGAAGATGCCGGTATTCGTCCGCAGGATGGCGAGATTGTGGTGACGGGCGCCAGCGGCGGCGTCGGCAGTACGGCTGTGGCGCTGCTGCATAAGTTGGGTTATCAGGTCGTTGCTGTATCTGGTCGCGAAAGTACCCATGAATATCTGAAAAGTTTAGGAGCCAGCCGTATTCTGCCCCGCGATGAGTTTGCTGAGTCCCGTCCCCTGGAAAAGCAACTCTGGGCAGGCGCAATTGACACTGTTGGTGACAAAGTACTGGCGAAAGTGCTGGCACAAATGAACTACGGCGGCTGCGTGGCGGCTTGTGGTCTGGCGGGTGGCTTTGCTCTGCCAACCACGGTAATGCCGTTTATTCTGCGCAACGTCCGTCTGCAAGGAGTGGATTCAGTCATGACGCCACCAGCTCGTCGGGCGCAGGCCTGGCAGCGTCTGGTCGCCGATCTACCGGAATCATTCTATTCACAAGCAGCAAAAGAAATCTCACTGACAGAGGCACCGAAGTTTGCCGAAGCCATTATTAATAACCAGGTGCAGGGGCGCACTCTGGTAAAAATAAGTTAAGATTTCGTACAAAATAATTTACATATAACTAACGAATTTTAGCAGCACTTTGACATTCTCCCTGCCATAGTAATCAGGAGCATACCGGGAGTCTGTTATGAAAAAAATTCGTCAATTTACAGAAGCCGATGTCACTGCCGAATCGGCTTTTTTTATGCAACGTCGGCAGATTCTGAAAACGTTAGGCATCAGCGCGGCTGCACTTTCTCTGCCAACCACTACACATGCCGACCTGCTTAGCTGGTTTAAGGGCAACGATCGTCCGCCCGCGCCAGCCGGGAAGCCGCTGGAGTTTAGTAAACCTGCCGCCTGGCAAAATAACCTGCCGCTCACGCCGGAAGATAAAGTTTCCGGCTATAACAACTACTATGAGTTCGGGCTGGATAAAGCGGATCCAGCGGCAAATGCCGGCAGCCTGAAAACCGATCCGTGGACGTTGAACATCAGTGGTGAAGTCGCCAAACCATTAACGCTCGACCATGACGCCTTAACCCATCGTTTCCCGCTGGAAGAGCGGATTTACCGTATGCGCTGTGTGGAGGCGTGGTCGATGGTAGTACCGTGGATTGGTTTCCCGCTGCACAAATTACTGGCACTGGCGGAACCAACCAGTAACGCGAAATACGTCGCCTTCGAA
>NZ_AEJZ01000011.1:0-16581 GCF_000208525.1 Escherichia sp. TW14182 | reverse complement strand
CAGGCATCAGATAAAGCAGAAGGCCATCCGTAAGGATGGCCTTTTTGCGCTGGTGCAAAAAAAATGCCGGATGCGACGCTGGCGCGTCTTGTCCGGTCTACGCAGGCACGGTAGGGGGAAACCGCGCATTATTCCCCCATATACACCAGATTCAGCAATGGATACGGTTTCATCAATTTCCCCACTTCCATGCGTTCTCCTTACCAGAAATCTCTTCTGAAGCGCCTTAATAACCGTTCTCATGCTAACTAAAGTCACTGTTAAGGTTGCATAACCTCACGCAACAAATGTATAACATTTACTTTACTAAAAAACAAACAACAGCAACCGACAAAGCATCGGATTATGGCAGGAGAAATAGTGGCATGGCAGAAAGCACTGTAACGGCAGACGGCAAACTGACAAGTAGTGATACTCGTCGCCGCATTTGGGCAATTGTGGGGGCCTCTTCAGGTAATCTGGTCGAGTGGTTCGATTTCTATGTCTACTCGTTCTGTTCACTCTACTTCGCCCACATCTTCTTCCCTTCTGGGAACACGACTACTCAACTACTGCAAACAGCCGGTGTTTTTGCTGCGGGATTCCTGATGCGCCCAATAGGCGGTTGGCTATTTGGACGCATAGCCGATAAACATGGTCGTAAAAAATCGATGCTGTTATCGGTGTGTATGATGTGTTTCGGCTCACTGGTAATCGCCTGTTTGCCTGGTTATGAAACAATCGGTACCTGGGCTCCAGCATTATTGCTTCTCGCGCGTTTATTTCAGGGATTATCCGTTGGCGGAGAATATGGCACCAGCGCCACCTATATGAGTGAAGTTGCCGTTGAAGGGCGCAAAGGTTTTTACGCATCATTTCAGTATGTGACGTTGATCGGCGGACAACTGCTAGCCCTACTGGTTGTCGTGGTTTTACAACACACCATGGAAGACGCTGCACTCAGAGAGTGGGGATGGCGTATTCCTTTTGCGTTAGGAGCTGTGTTAGCTGTTGTGGCGTTGTGGTTACGCCGTCAATTGGATGAAACTTCACAACAAGAAACACGCGCTTTAAAAGAAGCTGGATCTTTGAAAGGATTATGGCGCAATCGCCGAGCATTCATCATGGTTCTCGGTTTTACCGCTGCGGGCTCCCTTTGTTTCTATACCTTCACCACTTACATGCAGAAGTATCTGGTGAATACTGCGGGAATGCACGCAAACGTAGCAAGCGGCATTATGACAGCAGCACTGTTTGTATTTATGCTCATCCAGCCGCTCATTGGGGCACTGTCGGATAAGATTGGCCGCCGAACTTCAATGTTATGTTTTGGTTCTCTGGCAGCCATTTTTACCGTTCCGATTCTTTCAGCATTGCAGAACGTTTCCTCTCCTTATGCCGCTTTTGGTCTGGTGATGTGCGCCCTGCTGATAGTGAGTTTTTATACTTCAATCAGTGGAATACTGAAGGCTGAGATGTTCCCGGCACAGGTTCGTGCATTAGGCGTTGGTCTGTCATATGCAGTCGCCAATGCTATATTTGGTGGCTCAGCGGAGTATGTGGCGCTGTCGCTGAAATCGGTAGGGATGGAAACAGCCTTCTTCTGGTATGTCACCTTTATGTCAGTTATTGCATTTCTGGTTTCACTAACATTGCATCGCAAAGGGAAGGGAATGCGTCTTTAGTGATGCGCCAGTTGCCAGACGGTATAGCCGGTGCTTGCACCGGCGATATCCCAGGCAAAATCTTTCCAGCTCCAGCCGCTCCCTTCAGGGCGGCTATCCCAAAGTTCTTTTGACGCGCCCAGCCCTACAGAGAACATCAGCCCGAACGTGGCGCTACGGTCAGAGCTCATTCCCTGATGCTGTGCGTATTCATTTCCGGCGGCAGAAAGCATCGCCGAGGCGATAAAGTGTTGAGCTTTATCCTGCCCGCTCCAGCTATCGTTAGCCATGTGGCTGCATCCAGAAAGTAACAATAGCGAACAGACAAAAAGAATACGCAAAACGTGGCCTCCAAAAAACAAACCCCGTACAGGACGGGGTTGTGATTACAGGATGCGGCTAATTAATCGGTCGATGCGGATACGGCGCAAACGGCGGATAAGTTTGCGAACTTTCACCGGATAATCGGCAATACTTTGCAGATCGCGGTAGTGCTTAACGATGGTGGTATGCTCGCGGATCAGCTCCAGTTCTTTCTCACGCTGTGGTGCAAGCTCCAGTTGCGGATCGTGGATCAAAATGGCGTTTTCCAGATCCAGACGCCAGGCGCGTGGGTTCAGGTTATTACCGGTTACCAGCATCCACTTATCATCAACCCACATCCCTTTCAGGTGATAGGTGTTGTCGTCATCTTTCCATAACCGAACCACTAACTGGTCAGTATTGACGTAATACTGCAAACGGCTCAGGAAGCGACGCAGATTGATCTCATAAAGATAAGGCAGTGCGCCAATTATCTTGAAAGGTTCATCTTCCGGAATGTAGAAGTCATTCGCGGTTTTATCACCAACAATAATTTCGACCTTTTTCCCTTCGCGCAGCAACTGGATGATATTGCGCACAAGGATTGCTGGCAGGTTGAAGTAGGGGGTGCAGATGGTTAGTTTCTGCTCGGCACAAGGCATAAGATGGAAAATGGTCTTGTTCAACAGACTCGATTTCCCCAGACCTACCAACGGCGTTACGGAAAGCTGATCGTTGTCGGCATCGCCCTGGAAATGATAAGCGGCATCACGCAGCTCCTGGCGGAACAGGCGAATGTCGTTCTTGATTTCCGGACTTTTTGGGCGATTAACATCATCCAGACGATTAACGCCGCGACCATTCATAATATTCTGTGTAACCCATTCAAACATAATGTCTGACATCTTACGGTTACGGATCAGATGATAACGGTCGTAGCGATATTTATCGTGCTGATGCAGGTAAACATCGTTCAGGCTGGCACCGCTATAAAGTACGCTATCGTCGATGATAAAGCCTTTAAAGTGCAGAACACCAAGGGCTTCACGGGTATTGATTGGAACGCCATAAACCGGAACATCTACGCCCGGATTTTCCTGCGCCATGCGGCAGTACCAGTCAGCGTTAGTGTCAGATGCCGCAGCGCCAATGCGTCCACGTTGTGCACGATGCCAGTCGACCAGCACCCGCACATCCAGTTCCGGACGTTGCCGTTTAGCCTCATACAACGCGTTCAGAATGCCTTTGCCACCGTCATCCTGTTCGAGATACAGGGCAACAATGCAAATGCGCTGCTTCGCGCTGGCTATTTTTTCCAGCAGCGTCTCCCGGAAGTCGGCGGGAGCGTAAAAGAAATCGACATCATCAACTGATTGAGAAATCTTGGGTAGTTGGGCAAGGTGTTGTTGATGTTTATTACGCTTAAATTTTGACAACATCACAGTGCATTTCTTCTCTGTTCATTGAAGGGTCCTCTGTGCAATGCAGACGACATAAGCGAGCAATAATAACACCAGTCCCGATTAAGTGGTCAACATTTCCAGTACCTTACTCATGATACCTCGCGCTGGGCAAGATTTAGCGTAAGCCCAACGATCCCCTCTTCGAGCTGGATATCAACGTTAAACCCGAGCTTGCGAGCCAGCGCCACCATGCCACGATTGTTTGGCATCGTAATACCATTCAGGCGTTGCAGTCCGTGATCTCGCGTATAGGTAATCAACTTTTCCATTAAGCGGCGGCCTAAGCCTAATCCTTTGAGATCCGATCGAACCAGTACGGCAAATTCGGCATCGATGTTATCTGGGTCGGAGATCGCTCGTGTGACACCGAGGATCTCTTCTGTTTGATCAATACGTCGTACCGCCACAAAAGCCATTTCTCGATCGTAGTCGATCTGCGTCATGTTGGCTAAATCTTCATGGGTAAATTCGTTGATCTCGCTAAAGTAGCGGTAATAAAGATCTTCTTTGGTGACTCGCGAAATGAATTGCTGAAGCTGCGGCTCATCTTCCGGCAAAATCGGGCGGAACAAGCAGCGTTCGCCGTTTTTCAATTCTACCCACTCTTCCAGCTGATGCGGATAAGGGCGCACAGCCAGCCGACTCTCGTTATCGCCTTCAAAAGGCGCAATATCCAGCGTGACATCCAGCGCGGTAAATTCACTGCCGGAAGCCAGCAAAGGATGAATATCCAGACGCTGAATTTCCGGGCAATCGACAATCAGGTTGGAAACCTGCACCAGTAACTGGCTTAAGCCCGCGACGTCGAGTGGACGCAGTGCACTGCGAGCACGAATCTTTTTACTTTTGATCCCCTGAATAACCAGATAGCGGGCCAGGTTCATATTCAGCGGCGGCAGTGCGACGACGGCTTGATCTTCAGGACGCCACTCCACACCGCCTTCACCCAGCATGATCAACGGCCCGAAAACCGGATCGTGCTCGACGACTACGCGCAACTCCTGAGCACCTGCACGGTTAGCCATACTTTGCACTAAAAGGCCGTGAATACGCGCCTGCGGCCAGGCCATTTTTACCCGATAGAAAATAGCGTTCGCGGCTTGCTGGACTTCACTAGCCGTACGCAAATAGAGCATCACGCCCTGAACTTCTGATTTATGCGGAATATCCGGCGAGCGCAACTTCAGCGCCACCGGATAACCAATCTGTTCGGCAATATGTACAGCTTCGGTGCTGTCAGTGGCAATCCAGGTGGGAAGCGTGTTCATGCCATACGCTTGCAGGATGGGCTGAACTTCATGGGTATCGAGTGATGTCGCTCCTTCAGCAATGGCTTGCTGTAGCAGAATATGCGCTTCTGCGGTATTAGAGGTCAGATTGCTGGGCAGCGCCGGCGTTTCGCGTAGTTGCTTCTGATTACGTCGGTACTCCACCATATGCATAAAAGCGGTAATAGTACCTTCCGGCGTTCGATAGGTCGGCAGCCCGGCTTCGCTGAATAAACGTCGTGCCTCTTGCGAGGAGTGTTCTCCACACCAGTTCGTCAGCAGAGATAAATACTTGCTGCGAGGGTGATGTTTTACCGCTTCAATTAATGCTTGCGCACTTTCTGTTGCGGGCGCTGCGGCGCTGGGCGAATGAATAACCATCAGCGCATCAAAATCCTGGCTGTGAAACAGAATATCCAGCGTTTTGACATAATGCTCGCTGCTGGCGTCATCGCGCAGATCGAGCGGGTTAGAGATAGCAACATGTTCTGGCAGCGCATCGCGCAGTTTCTGGCAAATCTCTTCACTTAGCGTTGCCAGCTTGCCATTGCGCGACCATAAGGCATCCAGTGCCAGCGCGGCAGGCGCGGCACCGTTGCTGATTATCATCAGCCGGTCGCCACGTAGCGGGCGCATATGGCTAAGGGTTTCTACCGCCGAAAACAGTTCGTGAGTGTCCTGCACTCGTAATAAACCTGCACGCTGAATAGCCGCATCCCACGCCGGATCCATTCCTGCCGTGGTGTTCAACAGACGTTGAGCCGCCGGGCTACGTCCGCTTTTAATCACCAGAATCGGTTTATTGCGCGAGGCACTACGGGCTGCCGAAACAAAGCGTCGCGCGTCGCTTAACTGTTCGAGATAGAGCAGGATGGCGCTGGTTTTACTGTCGCGCGCCAGATAGTCGAGCAATTCATCAACGTCGATATCCAGGCTGTCGCCGAGCGCAATAAAGTAGGAAAAGCCCATCTCACGCTGTTGCGCCCAGTCGAGGATGGTGTTGGAGACGGCAGCCGATTGTGAAATAAACGCCAGCTTGCCGCGTTTAATCGGCACAGGCGAAAAGCTGGCATTCAGACCTTGCCAGGGAGCCAGTAAGCCCAGACTGTTTGGTCCTAGCAGGCGCATGTTATGGCGCAGGGCGCAGGCGCGGAGATCTTCGTGTTGAGATGCCGGTGCAGAAAGAATAATGCAGGTTTTACAGCCTTTCTTGCCGAGCTCTTCCAGAAGAGCAATATTGCGGCTGGCATTGGTACACAAAACCGCAAGGTCGGGTGTAAAGGGCAAGCTGGCAATATCCGGCCAGGCCAACACACCCAACACCGCTTTCCAGGCTGGCGTCACCGGGAGTACCGGTCCGTTAAAGCCTCCCGCCAGCAGGTTACGCATCATCAGGTAACCTGCGCGATTGGGTTTCATCGATGCGCCAATTACCGCAATCGATTTTGGTCGCAGTAGTGCTTCCAGTCCTCGCTGACTCATACCGGTCTCCCGCAGAAGTGACCGAATGATTTTAAACGCTTTCTAACAGTTCTGCTGTGATGCTACCCAGATGTTGCGTTTTTCCTGCCAGATAGCGCGTTTTAAAACGAGTGAAATGCTCGCCTAAGCCCGTTGCTGCTTCGGTATCGCCTGCCATATCTAAAAGTGCGATGGCTACTTCGGCAGTACAATATTGGCCTTCGGCCTGGGCTTCACGCAGGCGATAGGCAGAAAGCCGGGAAAGATCGACGGAAATAACCGGGAAATTATCCAGATACGGACTTTTACGAAACATCTTGCGTGCTTCCGGCCAGGTGCCATCGAGCATAATAAACAGCGGCGGCTTACCGGAAGGCGGCGAGAAGATGACTTCCCGTTGCTCGCCGGCATACGAGGCAGGAAAAACCACCATTGGCTGATAATCCGGGTTTTGTACCAGATCCAGCAAATCTTGCGAGGGTTCGGTACGCGACCATTGAAACGCGACAGTATCCGGCAAGATATCAGCAATTAAACGTCCGGTATTGCTGGGCTTCATTGGCTCGGTATCGAACATCAGCAAACAAAAACGGCTTTTTGCTTCAGTTGGGGTGATTGTCGAACAGAGGCAAAGTTTCTCTGGCAAAAGACAGCGTTGGCAACGACGAACGCGATTACCACGGGCAAGAAAAGGACGCGTTGCGCGTGCAATACGTTCGGCGCGTAACTGGAGAACAGCGTTTTCGGTCATGAGAGAGAGCGTCGAAAAACCGCCATTGTCGCAGAGGAGAAAACGGGGCACAAGATGCGCCCCGGCAAGATTAAAGAGATTCGTTCAACCAGCTATCGAACGGCGCTTTCGGCACAGCGCCGTTAAGCATGTCAACAACCTGACCATTTTTGAAAATCATGATCGTCGGAATGCTACGAATACCAAAGCGGCTGCTTAATTCACGTTCGGCTTCGGTATTCACTTTTACAAAACGCACTTTACCGCTACGCTCTTGCGCAACATCTTCAAAAATCGGCGCGAAGTTACGGCAAGGGCCGCACCACGGCGCCCAGAAGTCGATCACTACAGGCAGATCGTCTTTCAGCAATTTGTCGAGTGTTTCACCGGTCGCATTAATCACCTCTCCGTCAAACAGGTCGTGACCGCAGCGTCCGCATTTTGCCGCATCTTCGATCCGATCGTCGGGAATGCGATTGATGGCCTGACAATGGGTACAAACGGTATTCATAACTAACCTCGGGATGAGTAAGGAGACTTATCGGCAATGACGCCGGTATGTTTCTAATATGTTACATATTATCAAAGGCAATGTTCCAGACAACAATCTGTTTTATTCAATAGGTATGATAGTCGCAGGCTTTGGTACGAAATCATGGCGAACCGCGCGCACTTCGGGTAATCTGCGCGCTTCGCGCAGCGCTGGTGGAGAAAAGCATGAACGATGAAATGAAAGGTAAAAGCGGCAAGGTCAAAGTGATGTATGTCCGCAGTGATGATGATTCTGATAAACGTACCCACAACCCGCGCACCGGGAAAGGGGGCGGGCGTCCAGGAAAATCTCGTGCTGACGGTGGCCGTCGCCCCGCCCGCGATGACAAACAGAGTCAGCCCCGTGACCGCAAGTGGGAAGAGTCGCCGTGGCGCACCGTTTCCCGCGCGCCGGGTGATGAGGCACCAGAAAAGGCCGATCACGGTGGCATCAGTGGTAAAAGTTTTATTGATCCCGAAGTTTTGCGTCGTCAGCGTGCGGAAGAAACCCGCGTCTACGGTGAAAATGCATGTCAGGCACTGTTCCAGAGCCGTCCGGAAGCGATTGTTCGCGCCTGGTTTATCCAGAGCGTAACGCCACGTTTTAAAGAAGCATTGCGCTGGATGGCGGCAAACCGCAAAGCGTACCATGTAGTGGATGAAGCGGAACTGACAAAAGCGTCAGGCACGGAACATCACGGCGGCGTTTGCTTCCTGATCAAAAAGCGTAACGGCACAACCGTACAGCAGTGGGTAAGCCAGGCTGGCGCGCAGGATTGCGTACTGGCGCTGGAAAACGAATCTAACCCGCATAACCTGGGTGGCATGATGCGTAGCTGTGCGCACTTCGGCGTGAAAGGCGTTGTGGTGCAGGATGCGGCGTTGCTGGAATCGGGTGCGGCAATCCGTACCGCAGAAGGCGGCGCAGAGCACGTTCAGCCGATTACCGGCGACAACATTGTTAACGTGCTGGATGATTTCCGTCAGGCGGGTTACACCGTCGTGACCACTTCCAGCGAGCAGGGTAAACCGCTGTTCAAAACCAGTCTACCAGCGAAAATGGTGCTGGTGCTGGGTCAGGAATATGAAGGCTTACCGGATGCCGCACGCGATCCGAACGATCTGCGCGTGAAGATTGACGGTACTGGCAACGTTGCTGGTCTGAATATCTCTGTCGCAACTGGTGTGCTGCTTGGCGAATGGTGGCGTCAGAATAAAGCCTGATAAATCAGCCGGATGGCAATTCTGCCATCCGGTATTTTTCCGTCAATTACTCACTCTCTGCCGGTAATACTGGCATCCAGTCAATCGGCGTCTCGCCACGTTGTACCAGCCACTGATTTGCCAGCACAAAATGGTTGCAGCCAAAGAATCCACGATGCGCCGAAAGCGGTGACGGATGTGGCGCTTTCAGCACGTGATGGCGTTGCTTATCTATAATCGCCCCTTTCTTTTGCGCATGTGATCCCCACAACAAAAACACCACGCCTTCACGATGCTGATTAATCAGGCTGATGACTTTATCAGTAAACGTTTCCCAGCCGAGGCTGGCGTGGGAATGTGCCTGGCCTGCGCGCACCGTCAATACGGTGTTGAGCAGGAGAACCCCTTGACGTGCCCAGCTTTCAAGATAGCCATGTGTCGGGCGAGTAAAGCCTGGAAGGGTATTTTCCAGCTCTTTGTACATATTCAGTAGAGAAGGCGGTATAGCAATGCCTAGGCGAACGGAAAATGCCAGACCGTGCGCTTGTCCGGGGCCGTGGTAAGGATCCTGACCGAGGATCACCACTTTGACATCGCCCAGTTCAGTAAAGCGAAAGGCGTTAAAGACATCTTTTTGTGGTGGGTAGATGGTTATCCCGGACTGCCGCTCGCTGGCAACGGTCTGGAGGGTGTTAAGAAAATAGGGTTGCTGCTTTTCTTCAGCCAGCACGTCATGCCAGGTTAATTGGTTAGTCATCTCGCTCTCCTGCGGATCTTCAATCCGCCTAGCTTAACTGCTTCTTTCTACAGAACAAAATCAAGCTCATTTTTTAGCCATAAACGAGTGCAAAAAAATGTAAATTGGTAAAATTCCACACTCGTATAAGTTGATGTAAAACAATAAAATCCATTTACGACCACATTTGATGTGTGGTTTTTGTTGATTTAAATCAAAGAATCAAGGGTGTTTGAGGAGTATATATACACTCAAGCAACAATGGTTTTACCAATTGGCCGCGACAGGCTAATCAAATCAAATAATTTGCCGGGGAGGCATCACATGATTACAGGTATCCAGATTACTAAAGCCGCTAATGACGATCTGCTGAACTCTTTCTGGCTGCTGGACAGCGAAAAAGGCGAAGCGCGTTGCATCGTTGCGAAAGCAGGTTTTGCAGAAGACGAAGTGGTTGCAGTAAGCAAACTGGGTGACATTGAATACCGTGAAGTTCCAGTAGAAGTTAAACCAGAAGTTCGCGTTGAAGGTGGCCAGCACCTGAACGTAAACGTTCTGCGTCGTGAAACTCTGGAAGATGCAGTTAAGCATCCGGAAAAATATCCGCAGCTGACCATCCGTGTATCCGGTTATGCAGTTCGCTTCAACTCTCTGACTCCGGAACAGCAGCGCGACGTTATCGCTCGTACCTTTACTGAAAGCCTGTAAGGCTTAAGTAGCAAGTTATTAAGCGGAAGAGGGTGACCTCTTCCGCTTTTCTTTTGTCTTTCAATAGAAAATGCGTACCGCACAATAGACCAGCAACAGCGCCAGCACGATATTCAACTGACGGCCATAGCGGTTAAACAATCGCTGAAACAGATGTCCCGCCAGCGCCCAACACACATTGCCAAACGTCCCAATCATCGCCAGCAAAACGCTGACGCCAACTACCCAGCTTAACGCCTGTGTTTGCGGCAGAACAAACGTCGACAGTGCCGTAATGCCGTACAAAATAATTTTGACGTTCACAAACTGCAAAGCAAAGCTGGCCCAAAAACTGATCGGTTTTGCCTGAAGTCCGTCTTCTTTTGTTGGACTGGTAGCGATTTTCCACGCCAGCCAGACAATATATGCTGCCCCCGCCCAACTCAACAAATGCACTGCTGCCGGATCGATAACAGCCAGTGAAAACGAAATTCCCGCACACAGCAACATGACGATTAAAAATCCCAGACTCATCCCTGCCAGCACGCGGGAACTCTGACGAACCCCATGCGACGTGGCTGAACTCAAAGCGAGAATATTGTTCGGTCCTGGCGTGAGGGCCGTAATCAGAGTGTAGGTCCAAAAAGCACTTAAAAGGGTCGGTGTCACTTGTTATCTCCTCTGTTTTGGTAGACAGTACCCGACATGAAACATTTAAAAAAATGAATGTTTTTTCATTCTAAATTCGACAATCTCGATAGGTTTGGATTTATGGATCTGCGCCGTTTTATTACGCTTAAAACCGTGGTGGAAGAGGGTTCCTTTTTGCGAGCTTCGCAAAAATTGTGCTGCACACAATCGACGGTTACTTTTCATATTCAGCAGCTTGAACAGGAGTTCTCGGTTCAGTTGTTTGAGAAAATTGGCCGACGGATGTGCCTCACTCGCGAAGGAAAAAAGCTGCTGCCGCACATTTATGAACTCACCAGAGTGATGGATACGCTACGCGAGGCTGCCAAAAAAGAGTCGGATCCGGACGGAGAGCTGCGCGTTGTTTCAGGTGAAACGCTACTCTCTTACCGAATGCCGCAGGTGTTGCAGCGTTTTCGGCAACGCGCACCCAAAGTACGTTTATCGTTGCAGTCGCTGAATTGCTACGTGATCCGTGATGCATTGCTGAATGATGAGGCCGATATCGGTGTCTTTTATCGCGTAGGGAATGATGATGCTCTGAACCGACGAGAGTTGGGTGAACAATCACTGGTGTTGGTGGCTTCACCGCAAATTACAGATGTCGATTTTACTGAGCCGGGAAGACATAACGCCTGTAGCTTTATTATTAACGAACCGCAATGTGTCTTCCGCCAGATATTTGAAAGCACGCTGCGTCAGCGGCGGATTACGGTGGAACACACCATTGAGCTTATAAGCATTGAAAGTATCAAGCGATGTGTCGCGGCAAACATCGGAGTCAGCTACTTACCGCGATTTGCGGTAGCAAAAGAGCTGGAGTGCGGAGAATTAATTGAATTACCCTTCGGCGAACCGTCGCAGACCATTACGGCAATGTGCGCTCACCATGCCGGAAAAGCGGTTAGCCCGGCGATGCATACTTTTATTCAGTGTGTTGAAGAGTGTTTTTTGCCGGGATAAAAAAATGCCGGGCTTAAACCCGGCATTATGATTACTCTTCTGTCGTTTGCGGCGGCACGCCCGTTCCGCTTGGTTTGCGGCGCTTACCAATATTTTTGGTATCGCGATGGCGTTTTTTCACCCGTGGCTTCTCTTTCTCTTTAGCCTTTTTCTTCTCGGCGCGTTTTGCCAACACTTTTTTCGATGGCTTGCCGGTCTGTTTCTCGCTTGGCGCACGCGTTTTCGGGCGTAACTCATCAATTACGCGAGCTTTAATTGGCTCTTCAATATAACGGCCAACTTTGCCCAGCAGCAGATGGTCATGAGCTTCAACCAGTGAAATTGCGGTGCCTTTACGGCCAGCGCGAGCGGTACGCCCGATACGGTGCAAATAAGTATCGCCACTGCGCGGCATATCGAAGTTAAAGACGTGACTGACATCCGGAATGTCGATACCACGTGCGGCAACATCAGTTGCAACCAGTACGTTAACGCGGCCTTCGGTCAGGCGTTTGATCGCTTCGTTGCGTTTACCTTGCACCATCTCACCTTCGAGATAGCAGTTGTTGATGCCTGCTTCGCGCAGCCAGTTTGCCAGTTCATGCACACGCTCACGCTTACGCACAAAGACAATTGAGCGAGTCGCTTCCGGCTGTTTTAACAGATGCACCAGCAACGCAGTTTTATGCTCAAGATCATCGGCGCGGTAATACCACTGATGAATCTTTTTGCGCTCACGGGTGGACGGATTCGCAGAAACTTCCACCGGATCTTCGAGCAGACGCTCAGCAAAATCCTGAATAGCATCGCCTTCCAGCGTTGCCGAGAAGAGCAGGGTTTGTTTACGCCAGCGAGTTTCGCCAGCAATATGTTCGATATCCTGGGCGAAACCCATATCCAGCATACGGTCTGCTTCGTCGAGGATCAGCGTTTCAACCGCGCGGCAATCGAAGTTCTCTTCTTTTATATACTGCAGCAGACGACCAGTTGTGGCGACCACGATGTCCTGGTTTTCGCTGAACACTTCTGCGTGGTTCATATAAGCCACGCCACCGGTGATGGTGGCAATATCCAGATGCGTATGTTTCGCCAGTTCGCGGGCATGATCGGCCACCTGCATCGCCAGTTCGCGAGTTGGGGTGAGGATCAAAATACGCGGCGGACCGGATTTCTTACGCGGGAAATCGAGCAGGTGCTGCAACGCTGGCAGCAGATACGCCGCCGTTTTACCGGTGCCTGTCGGCGCAGAACCGAGTACATCACGGCCATCGAGCGCAGGCGGAATGGCGGCAGCCTGAATGGCGGTCGGGCGAGTGAAACCTTTATCCTGGAGTGCTTCCAGCAGGCTTTCGTCGAGTTCAAGTTCGGAAAAAGTCGTTACAGTCATGTTCTACCTCTGTGTGGGGCGCTGATTATAGACGTTACGGCTGCAATCTTCATCTGTTTGTATGGATATCGCTTCTCAGGTATTGTTCTTACCCGGCGCTATCGCCGTTTTTCCAGCAAGGTTTTATTTTCATGTCACAGTCTACATCCGTGCTTCGTCGTAATGGATTTACTTTTAAACAGTTTTTTGTCGCACACGATCGCTGTGCAATGAAAGTGGGAACGGATGGAATTTTGCTGGGCGCATGGGCTCCTGTGGCTGGGGTAAAACGCTGCCTTGATATCGGTAGCGGTAGCGGCTTATTGGCTTTGATGCTGGCGCAGCGCACCGATGATGGCGTGATAATCGATGCGGTTGAAATTGAAAATGAAGCGGCTGCCCAGGCGCAGGAAAATATCGCGCAGTCCCCGTGGGCAGAGCGGATTAACGTCCATACGGTGGATATTCAGCAGTGGATTACCCAGCAGTCTGCGCGTTTTGATTTAATTATCAGCAACCCGCCGTATTATCAGCAGGGAGTAGAGTGCGCAACACCACAGCGGGAGCAGGCGCGCTATACCACTACACTTGATCACCAGACGTTGCTCACTTGCGCGGCAGAATGCATTACCGAAGAGGGATTTTTCTGCGTGGTGCTGCCAGAACAGGTCGGTAATGGTTTTACTGAACTGGCGTTAAATATGGGCTGGCATTTACGTTTACGGACGGATGTGGCGGAAAACGAAGCGCGACTGCCGCATCGGGTGCTGCTGGCATTCTCCCCACAGGCGGGGGAGTGTTTTAGCGATCGCTTAGTGATTCGTGGGCCAGACCAGAACTATTCCGAAGCGTATACGGCGCTGACCCAGGCTTTTTATCTGTTTATGTAATGATTGCCGGGGGTGAGAATCGACGGACCGGAATGCGCGAGTAGCTCCGGGTAATCCAGCGTGTAATGCAAGCCCCGACTCTCTTTGCGCATTATCGCGCAGCGAACAATCAACTCGGCAACCTGCACCAGATTACGCAGCTCCAGCAAATTATTCGACACACGGAAGTGAGCATAATATTCATCTATCTCCTGCTGCAACATATTGATCCGCCGCAGGGCGCGCTCCAGGCGCTTTGTTGTGCGTACAATGCCCACGTAATCCCACATAAACAGGCGTAACTCATGCCAGTTATGTTGAATCACCACCAGTTCATCAGGATTCTCAACGCGGCTTTCATCCCACTGCGGTAACGTACTGACGCCGCGCACATAGGGCATACGCTTTGCAATATCTTCCGCTGCCGACCAGCCGTAGACCAGACACTCCAGCAATGAGTTAGAGGCCATTCGGTTAGCGCCATGTAATCCTGTATAGCTGACTTCACCAATGGCATACAGGCCATCAACGTCGGTACGCCCATAATCATCTACCATCACGCCACCGCAGGTGTAGTGCGCAGCGGGCACTATTGGGACAGGCTCTTTCGTGAGATCAATACCCAGTCCCAATAACTTTTCATAAATCATCGGGAAATGCTGACGAATAAAATCCGCAGGTTTATGGCTGATATCGAGGAACATACAATCCGCGCCGAGGCGCTTCATTTCGTGATCAATAGCACGAGCAACAATATCGCGCGGTGCCAGTTCGCCGCGATCATCAAAATCGGGCATAAATCGTGTACCGTCCGGGCGTTTCAAATAAGCGCCTTCGCCACGTAAAGCTTCCGTTAACAGGAAATTTCGAGCCTGTGGATGATACAGTGCGGTAGGGTGGAACTGATTAAATTCAAGATTAGCAACCCGGCAACCCGCGCGCCAGGCCATGGCAATACCATCGCCGGAGGATATATCAGGATTGGTGGTATACTGATAAACTTTCGATGCGCCTCCGGTTGCCAGCACTACCGCTTTTGCGTGGCAGGTTTCTACTGCTTCTTTATTGCGATTCCATACCCACGCGCCAACAACCCGCCGCGTACCCGGCAGACCAATTTTGTCAGAAATAATCAGATCGACTGCGTTGCTGCGTTCCAGCACGCGAATATTCGGATGGTTCTGCGCCTTGCTCACCAGCGTGGTTTCTACTTCTTTACCAGTGGCGTCGGCGGCATGAAGAATACGACGGTGACTATGTCCACCTTCACGGGTCAGATGGTAGCTCTCTTCGCCATTTGGCCGAACGTGGGTATCAAACAACACCCCCTGGTCGATCAACCATTGCACGCAGGAACGCGCATTGCTGGCAACAAATTCAACTGCATGGCGATCGCAAATTCCGGCACCAGCAATTAAGGTATCTTCCACATGGGAATCGATGCTGTCAGTTTCATCAAACACGGCGGCAATTCCGCCCTGGGCGTAAAACGTCGAGCCTTCTGTAACTTGACCTTTACTTAGAACGATGACTTGATGCTTATCCGCCAGACGTAGCGCCAGTGAAAGCCCGGCGGCACCGCTACCAATAATCAACACATCACAAGAATGTTCAGGGAAAATATTCATTTTGATTGTTTAATTTACTAAACACCGTTCGGTCAGCATAGCATCATGTTGTACAATTAAACATCTGTTATTTTGATGTTTGTTACAAGGGCTAAACATGTTGATTCAGGAAGACGGGAAAAAGAGAAGTTGCTCGTCGGCGGAGGATTAGGTGGTGAAATAAAAAGGCCGTTGGGTTACTCTTCAGGCAGTTAAATGGGCATTTCTACACAGATAATGCGTTATTCAGATTCTGTAGACTTATAATGATAGATAATGATCCGTCTACAGCATGACAAACAAAAACAGATGCGTTACGGAACTTTACAAAAACGAGACACTCTAACCCTTTGCTTGCTCAAATTGCAGCTAATGGAGTGGCGTTTCGATAGCGCGTGGAAATTTGGTTTGGGGAGATTTTACCTCGGATGAGCGAGCAGTTAACGGACCAGGTCCTGGTTGAGCGGGTCCAGAAGGGAGATCAGAAAGCCTTTAACTTACTGGTAGTGCGCTATCAGCATAAGGTGGCGAGTCTGGTTTCCCGCTATGTGCCGTCGGGTGATGTTCCCGATGTGGTACAAGAAGCTTTTATTAAAGCCTATCGTGCGCTGGATTCGTTCCGGGGAGATAGTGCTTTTTATACATGGCTGTATCGGATTGCTGTTAATACGGCAAAAAATTACCTGGTTGCTCAGGGGCGTCGTCCACCTTCCAGTGATGTGGATGCCATTGAAGCTGAAAACTTCGAAAGTGGCGGCGCGCTGAAAGAAATTTCGAACCCTGAGAACTTAATGTTGTCAGAAGAACTGAGACAGATAGTTTTCCGAACTATTGAGTCCCTCCCGGAAGATTTACGCATGGCAATAACCTTGCGGGAGCTGGATGGCCTGAGCTATGAAGAGATAGCCGCTATCATGGATTGTCCGGTGGGTACGGTGCGTTCACGTATCTTCCGTGCGAGGGAAGCTATTGATAATAAAGTTCAACCGCTTATCAGGCGTTGACGATAGCGGGATACTGGATAAGGGTATTAGGCATGCAGAAAGAACAACTTTCCGCTTTAATGGATGGCGAAACGCTGG
>NZ_AEJZ01000012.1:0-3678 GCF_000208525.1 Escherichia sp. TW14182 | reverse complement strand
GAACACCAAGCCGCCTGATGGCGGTTTTTTTATTGGAGACAAGAAATGTCAGATTTGGCTATGAAGGTTTTGAAATGGCAATCGACTAGCGATGTTGGCATCAGTAGCGCAACTCTTGCCTCAATCGCATGTGGACTGAAAAAGAATATCTATGGTCATAGCTTCGGTGCTCCACATGACGCAGCCGATTTCAGACGATGCGTTGCACTTGTTGAGCAGATTCCAGAAATCAGAGATTCATTCGACAAGGTTGCAAAGCGCGTTCCGGCATTCAAAGGCATCCTCAACGAATGGGATTCTCTCGTTGCTCTGTTGAAGTCTGAAATGAAGATACACGGAAACAAAGCACCAGAGACTTACAGAAGAATCAGCGAGCTACGCAAGGACTAACGCCTCACACTCGATGAGGCCTGTACATATCTGATAGAGCCGCTATATGGCGGTTTCTTTTTGCCTGGAGAATTAAGATGACCGATACCAGCCTGATTCCTGAGAAAGAAGTGATGAACAAGCTCGGTGTTTCATCACGTCAGACAATCTGGAACTATACCAAACGGCACGGATTTCCGAAGCCAGTCAGAACCCACCCCAAATCATACCTTCGTGAAGCTGTTGAAGGGTGGATTCTTAACGGTGGCGTTAACCAGAAATGTTCCTGATGTGCCAGAACAATTTATCAGCGTGAAGCTCATACGCTTTGCGCTGAGCCTCTATCCAGTCGTGTTTATTGTATACGGACATTATCCCGCCAAGTTCATGACCGAGCATTCGCTCAGTAACATGAGGCTCGACATTCATCTCGGACAGACGTGTAACAAGCGTTCTTCTGAAATCGTGTGTTCGCCAGTAACCTAGATCCATCCCTCCCCTTATTCTATTTACGAATCGGTTGGCTGCAGCGATGCTGATCGGTTTGTTTATGTCTTCTCCAGGGAAAAGAACATCATTGTACGTTGTCATGGCCTTTTCGAGGAAAGGCTTAATTTGTTCGAAGATTGGACGGCGGATAACATTACCCATCTTGCTATGCTCTTTCGGTACGGTCCATACGTTTTCCAGCAGGTCAAATTCTGTCTTTGTTGCCAGCCTAAGCTCTGAGAGCCTCGCCCCCCACAGCATAAGCATCTGATGAAGCAGCTTATTTGACGTAGAAGCACGGCTTCTTTCAATAGCAAGCCAAATCTTAGCCAGTTCGTGATACGACAGTACCCGATCCCCTACCTCAGCGCGTGAGCCGAAGTCCCTTGGCTGGATGCTCATAATTGCGCAACTATCTATCAACTGACGCCGCATGCACCAACTTATTGCTGATCTTAGTTGACTTAGCACCTGCCTTGCTCGGCGTGGATTATCTCTTTCTTCTTCGGTAAGCAGGTCAACCCATTGCTTAACCGTGATAGAAGATGCCGGACGATTAGGAAATGCGTCATGCATGCGCTTCATAACCGTTGATCGGTAAAGTGCCTGGGTCTTTTCTCTGAGAGTTGTAGAGACGTAGTTGTCGAACCAGTAGTCGAGACACTGGGCGACCGTCATGGAGTTCTCCACCTTCTCTTCAAAATAGGTGCGTGGATCCGTTCCTGAGAAATAGAGCTTTCGCAAGTCAGCAGTGATCTGTCTGGCATCCTTCAAAGACAGGGATGGATATCGACCAAGCCCAAGTCGATTAGGCTTGCCATGCCAGCGATAGCGGTACTGGAACTGGATGACCCCCTTCGGTGAAATTCGTACGCTGAGCCCATCGGCATCAGCCACTTCTTGTGGGCCAGAATATGGTTTACCATAAATAGTACGCAGTTTTGTGTCGCTTATAGCCATAAATAAATATTTGGTACGCTCAAAAATAATGGTTTGGTACACATCTGGTACACAATATCACATGGACAACAGCGCACAGTAAACAACTATATTTGACGTTCGTAGACATACTCAGGTGAAAAAATGGTTGTTTTTCGAGTTATAACAGACAGTTAATTAACTACAGTGGACAATGCTAGACAATGACAGACACAGATAAACAACCTACCTTCCTCTTTCACGATTATGAAACCTTTGGCACGCACCCTGCGTTAGATCGCCCTGCGCAGTTCGCTGCCATTCGCACCGATAGCGAATTCAATATCATCGGCGAACCAGAGGTTTTTTATTGCAAGCCTGCAGATGATTATTTACCCCAACCAGGAGCAGTTTTAATCACGGGTATTACCCCGCAGGAAGCGCGGGCGAAAGGAGAAAACGAAACTGCGTTTGCCGCTCGCATTCATTCGCTTTTTACCGTACCGAAGACCTGTATTCTGGGCTACAACAATGTACGTTTCGATGACGAAGTCACACGCAACATTTTTTATCGTAATTTCTACGATCCCTATGCCTGGAGTTGGCAGCATGATAACTCTCGCTGGGATCTGCTGGACGTCATGCGCGCCTGTTATGCGCTGCGTCCGGAGGGGATCAATTGGCCTGAAAATGATGACGGTCTACCGAGTTTTCGCCTTGAACATTTAACCAAAGCGAATGGTATTGAACATAGCAATGCCCACGATGCGATGGCCGATGTGTACGCCACTATTGCGATGGCGAAACTGGTGAAAACGCGTCAGCCACGCCTGTTTGATTATCTCTACAGCCATCGCAACAAGCACAAATTGATGGCGTTGATTGATGTGCCACAGATGAAACCCCTGGTTCACGTTTCCGGTATGTTTGGTGCATGGCGTGGCAATACCAGTTGGGTTGCGCCGCTGGCATGGCATCCTGAAAATCGCAATGCCGTGATTATGGTGGATTTAGCAGGAGATATTTCGCCATTACTGGAACTGGATAGCGACACGCTGCGCGAGCGCCTGTATACCGCGAAAGCCGATCTGGGTGATAACGCCGCCGTTCCGGTTAAGCTGGTGCATATTAATAAATGTCCGGTATTAGCACAGGCGAATACGCTTCGCCCGGAAGATGCCGATCGGCTGGGCATTAATCGCCAGCATTGTCTCGATAACCTGAAAATTCTGCGTGAAAATCCGCAAGTGCGTGAAAAAGTGGTGGCGATATTCGCTGAAGCCGAACCATTTACGCCTTCAGATAACGTGGATGCCCAACTTTATAACGGCTTTTTCAGCGACGCCGATCGCGCGGCAATGAAAATTGTACTGGAAACCGAGCCGCGTAATTTACCGGCACTGGATATCACCTTTGTCGATAAACGCATTGAGAAGCTGTTGTTCAATTATCGTGCGCGTAACTTCCCAGGAACGCTGGACTACGCCGAACAGCAACGCTGGCTGGAGCACCGTCGTCAGGTCTTCACGCCAGAGTTTTTGCAAGATTATGCTGATGAATTGCAAATGCTGGCACAACAATATGCCGATGATAAAGAGAAAGTGGCGCTGTTAAAGGCGCTTTGGCAGTACGCAGAAGAGATCGTCTGAAAAGAAAAAACCGGAGCGATAAACTCCGGTTTTTAGTGACTTACCGGATGGTTACATCATCCGGCTTGTAATATTATGCAACGTCTTCGTATTGCGGAACCGGATTGCGGAAGCTCTTCGTCACGCAAGCCAGATAAATCAGACCGATTGCCGCCCAGATCAGACCCAGAACCATTGAGCTTTCTTCCAGGTTCACCCACAGCGCACCTACAGTCAGAGCACCACACATCGGCAGGAACAGATACTGGAAGTG
>NZ_AEJZ01000013.1:0-23246 GCF_000208525.1 Escherichia sp. TW14182 | reverse complement strand
AATTTTGCCTAAATCCGATGCCGGTGCAGCCACATCAGCTTATACGCCGCCGGGATAATAAACAGCGACAGCAAAGGTGCAGTAATCATGCCGCCAATCATCGGCGCGGCGATGCGACTCATCACCTCTGAACCCGCCCCCGTTCCCCACAGAATCGGCAGCAAACCGGCGATAATCACCGCCACCGTCATCGCTTTCGGGCGCACGCGCAGTACCGCGCCGTGATACAACGCCTCATCCAGTTTCTGCTCGCTAAAGGTCTGCGGGTTATCCAGCGACGGCTCTGCCTCTATGGCGTGACGTAAATACATCAGCATCACCACGCCAAACTCGGCAGCGACTCCGGCGAGAGCGATAAAACCGGTGCCCGTCGCGACGGAAAGATGAAAGCCCATCCACCACAGGAACCAGATGCCGCCCACCAGCGCAAACGGTACGCTGCTGATAATCAGTAACGCTTCCCCCACGCGACGGAACGCCAGATATAACAGCACGAAGATGATCATCAGCGTCATCGGCACCATGAGTTTCAGCTTATGGTTGGCGCGCTCCAGTAGCTCGAACTGACCGGAAAACGCCACGCTGGTGCCCGGTTTCAACTGCACTTTCTCGGCAATCGCTTTTTGCAGATCGTGAACCACCGACACCATGTCACGATCGCGGGCGTCGATATAAATCCAGCTCGTCGGGCGCGCATTCTCGGTTTTCAGCATCGACGGTCCGGTGGAGACGTTAACGTCGGCCACGTCCGCCAGGGTGATTTGCTGCTTCATCGGCGTCAGGATCGGTAACTGTCGCAGCGCCTGCGGGCTATCGCGCCAGCTTTGCGGATAACGCAGATTAATCGGATAACGGGCAATTCCTTCCACCGTTTCGCCAACCATCGCCCCGCCCACCGCAGAGGTGACAAACAACTGCACATCCGCCACCGTCATACCGTAACGCGCGGCTTTTTCACGGTTAATCTCAACGTTAATATAGCGCCCACCTTCCAGACGCTCGGCAAGGGCCGAAACCACGCCTGGCACCGTTCGCGCCACGTCTTCAATTTGCTCTGCCATCGCGTCGATATCTGCCAGCACAGTGCCGGACACTTTAATGCCGATGGGGCTTTTAATGCCGGTTGAGAGCATGTCGATGCGGTTACGGATTGGCGGCACCCACAGATTCGCCAGCCCCGGCAGCCGCACGGTGTTATCCAGCTCTTCGATGATTTTGTCCATCGTCATGCCTGGTCGCCACTGATCCTGTGGCTTAAGCTGAATGGTCGTTTCTACCATCTCCAGCGGGGCAGAATCGGTGGCGGTTTCCGCTTTCCCGGTCTTGCCAAACACCCGCGCCACTTCCGGCACGCTCATAATCAGCTTGTCGGTTTTTTGCAACATACTCGCTGCTTCCGACGCGGAAATCCCCGGCAGCGTCGAAGGCATATACAACAAGTCGCCTTCATTGATCTGCGGTAAAAATTCCCCGCCAACTTTATTCAGCGGCCAGATAACTGTCAGCACCGAAAGCGCCGCCACCAGCAGCGTGGTTTTCGGCCAGTGCAGTACTTTCAGCAACAGCGGATGGTAAATACGAATCAAAAAACGGTTGAGCGGGTTACTGCTTTCTGGCGGAATTTTGCCACGTATCCAGTAGCCCATCAGGATCGGGATCACCACGATCGCCAGCAGCGCCGCACCCGCCATGGCATAGGTTTTGGTGAACGCCAGTGGGCCAAACAGACGCCCTTCCTGCCCTTCCAGGGTGAAGATCGGGATAAACGACAACGTGATAATCAGCAGACTGATAAACAGTGCCGGCCCCACTTCAACAGATGCATCGGTGATAATCTGCCAGCGCGTTTTATTATCCAGCGTGGCGTCAGGATGCTGGTGCTGCCACTCTTCCAGCCGTTTATGCGCATTCTCGATCATGACGATAGCGGCATCGACCATCGCCCCGACGGCAATCGCAATGCCGCCCAGCGACATAATATTGGCGTTCAGTCCCTGAAAGTGCATGACAATAAAAGCAATACACAACCCCAGCGGCAACGAAATAATCGCCACCAGCGCCGAGCGCACATGCCAGAGAAACAGCGCGCAGACTATCGCCACCACAATAAACTCTTCCAGCAACTTGCCGCTGAGGTTGTCGATGGCGTGATCAATGAGCTGGCTGCGATCGTATGTTGTAACTATTTCCACGCCTTCCGGCAGACTGCTTTTCAGCGTTTCCAGCTTGTCCTTCACGGCGGCGATCACTTCACGGGCGTTTTTACCGGAACGCAGGATCACCACTCCGCCAGCGACTTCGCCTTCGCCGTTCAGTTCCGCAATGCCCCGGCGCATTTCCGGCCCTACCTGGACTTTCGCAACATCACGCAGATAAACGGGCACGCCATTTTCACTGGCTTTTAAAACGATGTGATTAAAGTCATCGAGCGTTTGCAGATAGCCGCTGGCGCGCACCATATATTCCGCTTCCGCCAGTTCAATCGACGAACCACCCGCTTCCTGGTTTGAGGCATCCAGCGCGCTTTTCACTTCAGCGAGACTGATGCCATATTGCGCCAGGCGCTGGGGATCGATAACCACCTGATACTCTTTCACCACACCGCCCACCGACGCCACTTCCGCAACGTCAGGGATGGTTTTTAGCTCATATTTGAGAAACCAGTCCTGCAATGAGCGTAAATCGGCCAGATCGTGCTTACCGCTGCGATCCACCAGTGCATATTCATAGATCCAGCCAACGCCCGTGGCATCTGGCCCCAGCTCGGCGCTGACTCCCGCAGGCAGCTTACCCTGTACCTGGTTGAGGTACTCCAGCACCCGCGAGCGCGCCCAGTACGGATCGGTGCCATCTTCGAAAATGACATACACATAAGAGTCGCCAAACTGCGAGAAACCGCGCACGGTCTTCGCGCCCGGCACCGACAACATGGTGGTAGTTAGTGGATAAGTCACCTGATTTTCAACGATTTGCGGAGCCTGACCGGGATAGCTGGTTTTAATAATCACCTGCACATCAGAGAGATCCGGCAGTGCATCCACTGGCGTGTTAATGATGGTCCAGGTGCCCCAGATGCTCAGAAACAACGCGCCCATCAGCACCAGAAAACGGTTCGCCACCGAGCGGCGAATAATCCATTCAATCATTGGCTATTCCCTCAATGCGCGTGGGTAGCACTTTCAGAGCGCATCCGCTCCAGCGCGCCAGAAATATTGGCTTCAGAATCAATCAGGAACAGGCCACTGGAAACCACCTTTTCCCCTTCCACCAGACCAGAGCGTAGCGCGGTGACGCCTTGCGAGGCCTGGAAAACGGCAACGCGTTTCGGTACAAAGCGTCCGTCGGCATCAACGGTAATCACCCGCTGTTCGTTACCAGTATCAATCAGCGCCTGTGACGGAATGAGCAGCATCGGTTCGCTGGCGGTGTTGAGTTGCAACCAGGCGTTCATTCCCGGTTTTAGCGCCTCGTCGGCGTTATCGACTTCCAGACGCAGTTGCAAAGTGCGGGTCGCGGCATCCACGCCCGGTAGTAGCGTCCATTTGCGGATGGTGAGCGTTTTATCGGGTCGCGCCGGAACGGTGAGCGTAAACTGCGAGGCATCTTTCACCAGCCAGGCGATGGACTCCGGGATCGCAGCAGTGACCCACACCGGATCCATACCCTGAATTTTCGCTACCACGTTATCTTTGGCGATATTCATTCCCGCGCGCAGATCAAACGCGGTGATCACGCCATCAATGGGCGCTTTGAGCGTAAAGCGAGTCTGGATTTTTTGCGTGGCGATCAGGCGGCGAATATCCGCCTCCGGCATTCCCGCCAGTCTCAGCCGCTCAAGAATGCCTTCAGTCTGGGTCGCCGTACCGCCGGTTTCGCGCAGCAGTAAATACTCACTCTGCGCTTCCACCCAGTCGGGAATGGTCAGGTCGAGAAGCGGCGCGCCCTTTTGCACTTTATCGCCCACGGTAAGCGGATAAACTTTGTCGATAAACCCGGCGGCGCGAGCCTGTACAATGGCAAACTGATACTCGTTGTAACTGACATTCGCCGGGAAATTCTGGGCAAACGTCAGCGGCCCGCGCGTGACGGTAGCCGTTTTCACCCCCAGATTCTGCGTCTGAGTCGGGTCAATGCGCACACCAGACGCAGAACTCTCTTCATCGGCATATTTCGGCACCAGATCCATATCCATAAACGGCGATTTACCTGGTTTATCGAACCGCGTATTGGGATACATCGGGTCGTACCAGAATAAGATTTTACGTTCTGCGGTTGGCGTTTTTTCCACTGGCGGTTCCGCCTTTGCAAACCAGGTAAAACCTGCCGCAGAAATAATGCCGCCCGCGATCATGCTGCCGATAATAAGCGCGATTTTTTTCATTGAATTAAACCTGGGTTACTGGCTGACTTTAATATCCTGTAATAAAGAGAGATTGCCCTGCTGGACAAAATTAAACGCCACTTTGTCGCCGGTTTTAATTTCGCTCATTTTCGTCTGCGGGGTGATGGTAAAACGCATGGTCATCTCCGGCCAGTTGACTACGGCAATCGGATCGTGATGGATGGTGATTTTTTTGCTTTCCAGATCAATGCCTTTTACCACGCCGGTGGCACTAATGACCTGTGGTTGTGCTTCGCTCATGGTTTCATGATGATGTTCGTTAGCCTGGGCATTAAAGCCAATAACGGTAAACAGACTGAACATTGCGACTTGCAGTGCTTTTTTCATTTATTCTCTCCTGGAGTTAAAAATTACTGCTACCAACCGCCACCAAGTGCGGTATATAAAGAAATTTCGTTAACCTGACGGGCATAATTCAGGTCGAGTAAAGCTTGTCGGGTTGCAAATAAAGAACGTTCGGCATCCAGCACTTCCAGATAACTTACTGCGCCGTGCTGATATAATGCCCGCGCCCGTTGCAGGGTAATTTGTAGCGACGCCAGATAACGCTGCTGGGCGCTAATTTGATCATTCAGGCTTTGACGTAATGCCAGCGCATCTGCCACTTCTTTAAAGGCGTTCTGGATTTTCTGTTCATAATTCACTACCGACTGCTGCTGGCGAATTTCGGCGATATCCAGATTGGCCTGGTTGCGCCCGGCATTAAAAATGGGGATCTCAATTTTGGGAATAAAATTCCACATCCCGCTGCTGGCGTTAAATAATGACGACAGTTCGCTACTAGCGGTCGATATTCCGCTGGTCAGGCTTATAGACGGGAAAAATGCCGCACGCGCAGCGCCAATATTGGCATTAGCCGCCATTAACGCGTGTTCAGCTTCCATAATATCCGGGCGCTGCAACAAGATTTGTGACGACAAGTCCGCCGGTAATTTAACACTTTGCAGGCTGTCGCTATCCGCTGTCTGCGCTTGCGGCAGCTTGCCGTAGCTTCCCAGTAACAGTTGCAATGCATTATTCGCCTGCGCCAGTTCCCCCTGACGTTTAGCGATGTCACTGCGGGTACTTTCAATCACCCCGCGAGCCTGTTCCAGCGCCAGAACATTACTACTGCCGGTTAACAGTTGTTTTTCGACAAACGCATATGACTGCTGATAATTACGCAGCGTTTCTTCGGCTATTTGCAATTGCGCATACGCCAGCTGCTGATTGAAATAGCTTTGCGCGACATTAGAAACCAGCAAAATATGCACCGCGCGCTGAGCTTCCTCAGAGGCTAAATAATTTTGTCGCTCGGCTTCGCTCATGTTCTTTAAGCGACCGAAAAAATCGAGGTCAAAGCTGGCGTTAAGGCCAGTCGAGAACTCCCGCGTCGTGGCTGAATCGCCTTTAAGATTGCCGCTCCAGCTGCCGTTGCCCTCGCCATTGAGCTGTGGGTAGCGGTCGGCATCGGTCAGACGATATTGCGCCCGTGCCTCCTGCACTTTCAGCGTCGCCATGCGCAAATCCCGGTTATTCACCAGCGCCTCGCTAATCAGCGTCTTCACCTGATTATCAACAAAAAAAGTGCGCCAGCCCGCGTTCTGATAGTTATCTGCTGCGTTAACCAGCCCGTTCTGGCTGAGTGAGAACTGCTGCGGCACGGGCATTGCCGGACGCTGATAATCCGGTGCCAGCGAACAACCGGTTAGCACAAGACCCACACAAAATGTCAGAAGTTTACAAGGAGACATAGGCACATAATTTTTAGTGATTTTATGCCGCCAACTTTACCCTCCAGGCTCTGATTTTCCGGTGACAGGAAAATGACAAAATTGTCATTTTGCCAATAAGCGATTGCCATCTGATCCCGCTCCTCTAGAATTGCCCGGGCAACATGCGGAGGAAATATGAAACTGTTGATTGTCGAAGATGAAAAGAAAACTGGCGAATACCTAACCAAAGGGTTAACCGAAGCCGGTTTTGTGGTCGATTTAGCCGACAACGGGCTGAATGGCTACCATCTGGCGATGACCGGTGATTATGACCTGATAATCCTCGATATTATGCTGCCGGACGTGAACGGCTGGGATATCGTGCGCATGTTGCGTTCTGCCAATAAAGGGATGCCGATTCTGTTGCTCAGCGCGCTGGGTACGATTGAACATCGCGTCAAGGGACTGGAGCTGGGGGCGGATGACTACCTGGTGAAGCCGTTCGCTTTTGCTGAACTGCTGGCGCGGGTGCGCACTTTACTGCGGCGCGGGGCGGCGGTGATTATCGAAAGTCAGTTTCAGGTTGCCGATTTGATGGTCGATCTCGTCAGCCGCAAAGTCACCCGCAGCGGCACGCGCATCACTTTGACCAGTAAAGAATTTACTCTGCTGGAGTTTTTCCTCCGCCATCAGGGCGAAGTGCTGCCCCGCTCGCTTATCGCCTCGCAGGTATGGGACATGAATTTTGACAGCGATACCAACGCCATTGATGTGGCGGTGAAGCGGCTGCGCGGCAAAATAGACAACGACTTTGAACCAAAGCTGATTCAGACCGTGCGCGGCGTGGGTTACATGCTCGAGGTGCCGGATGGCCAGTAAGCCGTTTCAGCGCCCGTTTTCACTGGCAACCCGCCTGACCTTTTTTATCAGCCTGGCCACCATCGCGGCATTTTTCGCCTTTGCATGGATCATGATCCACTCAGTAAAGGTGCATTTTGCCGAGCAGGATATAAATGATTTAAAAGAGATTAGCACCACGCTAAAGCGCGTTCTTAATCATCCCGAAGAGACACAAGCCCGACGCTTAATGACGCTGGAAGATATTGTCAGTGGTTATTCCAACGTGTTGATTTCCCTGGCAGATAGCCACGGCAAAACGGTGTATCACTCCCCCGGTGCGCCGGATATCCGCGAGTTTACGCGTGACGCCATACCCGATAAAGACGCGCGGGGCGGCGAGGTGTATCTCCTTTCCGGCCCGACGATTATGATGCCAGGCCACGGTCACGGGCATATGGAACACAGCAACTGGCGGATGATTAACATGCCGGTTGGCCCGTTGGTGGACGGCAAACCGATTTATACGCTCTACATCGCACTTTCGATCGATTTTCATCTTCATTACATAAATGATTTGATGAATAAACTTATTATGACCGCATCGATCATCAGCATCCTGATCGTCTTTATCGTACTGTTGGCGGTACATAAAGGTCACGCGCCGATCCGCAGCGTCAGCCGTCAAATCCAGAATATCACCTCGAAAGATCTCGACGTACGCCTCGACCCGCAGACCGTGCCAATTGAGCTGGAACAGCTGGTACTGTCGTTCAACCATATGATCGAGCGTATTGAGGATGTCTTTACCCGCCAGTCCAATTTCTCAGCCGATATCGCTCACGAAATTCGTACACCGATTACAAATCTCATAACGCAAACGGAAATCGCCCTCAGCCAGTCGCGCAGCCAGAAGGAGCTGGAAGATGTGCTCTACTCAAATCTCGAAGAGCTGACGCGAATGGCGAAAATGGTCAGCGATATGCTGTTTCTCGCCCAGGCCGATAACAACCAGTTAATCCCCGAAAAGAAAATGCTCAACCTGGCAGATGAAGTCGGCAAAGTGTTCGATTTTTTCGAGGCGTTAGCGGAAGATCGCGGCGTGGAGTTGCGGTTTGTTGGCGACGAATGTCAGGTTGCGGGCGATCCGCTGATGCTGCGTCGGGCGTTAAGCAACCTGCTTTCTAATGCCCTGCGTTATACGCCACCCGGAGAGGCAATTGTAGTGCGCTGCCAGACGGTCGATCACCAGGTGCAAGTTACCGTCGAAAACCCCGGTACGCCCATTGCGCCCGAGCACTTACCGCGATTGTTTGACCGTTTCTACCGCGTTGACCCCTCCCGTCAGCGAAAAGGCGAAGGTAGCGGCATTGGTCTGGCGATAGTGAAATCGATAGTTGTCGCGCATAAAGGCACGGTTGCAGTAACGTCAGATGCGCGGGGGACAAGGTTTATTATCACATTACCCGCTTAATTATTCAGCAAACGGCAACTTTTATAACCAGTGTAAAAATAACGTGCCGCAATAGTCATACCTATTAATGGTAAAAAGCTGTCACAATTCATAAAAAACCTTAATATACGCCACCCTAAACATAACCAGCGTTAATGTAAGGTTTTTGTGTGGACTGGCTTCTTGATGTTTTTGCTACCTGGCTCTACGGCTTAAAAGTAATCGCGATAACGTTAGCGGTCATCATGTTCATCAGCGGGCTGGACGATTTTTTTATTGATGTCGTCTACTGGGTACGCCGCATTAAACGCAAGTTGAGTGTTTATCGCCGCTACCCGCGAATGAGTTACCGCGAACTGTATAAACCAGATGAAAAACCGTTAGCGATTATGGTTCCGGCGTGGAATGAAACGGGCGTCATCGGCAATATGGCCGAGCTGGCGGCGACCACGCTCGACTACGAAAACTATCATATCTTTGTTGGCACCTACCCCAACGACCCCGATACTCAGCGTGATGTTGACGAAGTGTGCGCTCGCTTCCCGAATGTGCATAAGGTAGTCTGCGCGCGTCCTGGCCCCACCAGCAAAGCCGACTGTCTGAACAACGTGCTGGACGCCATCACCCAGTTTGAACGTAGCGCCAATTTCGCTTTTGCTGGTTTTATTCTGCATGACGCCGAAGATGTGATTTCACCGATGGAATTGCGTCTGTTCAACTATCTGGTCGAGCGTAAAGATCTGATTCAGATCCCGGTGTATCCGTTTGAACGCGAATGGACGCACTTCACCAGCATGACTTACATTGATGAGTTTTCAGAGCTGCATGGCAAAGATGTTCCGGTGCGTGAAGCCCTCGCCGGACAAGTGCCCAGCGCAGGCGTCGGCACCTGTTTCAGCCGCCGCGCCGTGACCGCGCTGTTAGCCGACGGTGACGGTATCGCTTTCGACGTGCAGAGTCTTACCGAAGATTACGATATTGGTTTCCGCCTGAAAGAAAAAGGTATGACGGAAATTTTTGTCCGTTTTCCGGTGGTGGACGAAGCCAAAGAACGCGAGCAGCGTAAATTTTTACAGCACGCGCGGACGTCAAACATGATCTGCGTGCGCGAATATTTCCCCGACACCTTTTCGACTGCGGTTCGACAAAAATCTCGCTGGATCATCGGCATTGTTTTCCAGGGCTTTAAAACCCACAAATGGACCTCCAGCCTGACGCTGAACTACTTTCTCTGGCGCGACCGCAAAGGGGCAATCAGTAACTTTGTCAGCTTCCTCGCGATGCTGGTGATGCTCCAGCTTTTGCTGTTGATGGCGTATGAAAGTTTGTGCTCCGATGCCTGGCATTTTCTTTCTATTTTCAGCGGCAGCGCATGGTTAATGACCCTGCTGTGGCTAAACTTTGGCTTGATGATCAACCGCATTGTGCAACGGGTGATTTTTGTCACCGGCTACTACGGCCTGACGCAAGGTTTACTCTCCGTCCTGCGGCTATTCTGGGGCAACCTGATTAACTTTATGGCCAACTGGCGCGCGTTGAAACAGGTACTTCAGCACGGCGACCCGCGTCGCGTGGCATGGGATAAAACGACGCATGATTTCCCCAGCGTGACTGGCGATACCCGTTCGTTGCGCCCGTTAGGTCAAATCCTGCTGGAAAATCAGGTCATCACTGAAGAGCAACTCGATACAGCACTGCGTAATCGTGTTGAAGGTCTACGCCTCGGCGGTTCGATGCTGATGCAGGGATTGATTAGCGCCGAGCAACTGGCGCAGGCACTGGCGGAGCAAAACGGCGTGGCGTGGGAATCGATCGATGCCTGGCAGATCCCTTCCTCGCTGATTGCCGAAATGCCAGCCTCCGTGGCGCTACATTATGCGGTACTGCCGCTGCGTCTGGAAAACGATGAGTTAATTGTCGGCAGCGAAGATGGTATCGATCCGGTTTCACTGGCGGCTCTGACACGTAAGGTCGGACGCAAGGTGCGTTACGTCATTGTTCTGCGCGGGCAAATCGTCACCGGTTTACGTCACTGGTATGCGCGTCGTCGCGGTTATGACCCACGAGCAATGTTGCACAATGCGGTTCAGCAGCAATGGCTCACTGAACAGCAGGCCAGCGACATCTGGCAGCAATATGTACCGCATCAGTTCCTGTTCGCCGAAATACTGACCACGCTCGGCCATATTAATCGTTCTGCAATTAACGTGTTGTTATTGCGCCATGAACGCAGCTCACTGCCGCTCGGTAAATTTTTGGTCACCGAAGGCGTTATCAGCCAGGAAACGTTGGATCGCGTCCTGACAATTCAACGCGAATTACAAGTTTCGATGCAATCACTATTACTCAAAGCAGGTTTAAACACAGAACAGGTTGCGCAACTGGAGTCCGAAAATGAAGGAGAATAACCTTAATCGCGTCATCGGATGGTCTGG
This sequence comes from Escherichia sp. TW14182, assembly GCF_000208525.1. NCBI lineage: Bacteria > Pseudomonadati > Pseudomonadota > Gammaproteobacteria > Enterobacterales > Enterobacteriaceae > Escherichia > Escherichia sp. TW14182. The sequence goes on along the minus strand of NZ_AEJZ01000013.1, from coordinate 12,425 downwards.
TTTACTGCTGACGTCTTTATTGAGTACCAGCGCACTCGCAGACAATATCGGCACCAGCGCAGAAGAGCTGGGGCTTAGCGACTATCGCCATTTTGTTATTTATCCCCGTCTCGATAAGGCGCTAAAGGCACAGAAAAATAACGACGAAGCAACCGCCATCCGCGAATTTGAATATATTCATCAGCAGGTGCCGGATAATATTCCGTTGACGTTATATCTGGCGGAAGCCTATCGCCATTTTGGTCATGATGATCGCGCGCGGCTGTTGCTTGAAGATCAACTGAAACGTCATCCTGGTGATGCCCGCCTTGAACGCAATCTTGCGGCTATTCCAGTAGAAGTCAAAACCGTTAATACCGTTGAAGAACTGCTGGCTCAGCAAAAGGCGTGCGATGCTGCGCCGACCCTGCGTTGCCGCAGTGAAGTCGGGCAGAATGCCCTGCGACTGGCACAGTTGCCTGTCGCCAGAGCGCAACTGAACGATGCAACGTTTGCCGCATCGCCGGAAGGAAAAACGTTGCGAACCGATCTGCTGCAACGGGCAATCTACCTGAAACAATGGTCGCAGGCAGATACGCTATACAATGAAGCACGCCAGCAGAACACATTAAGCGCGGCAGAACGCCGTCAGTGGTTTGATGTTCTGCTTGCCGGGCAGCTGGACGATCGGATACTGGCGCTGCAATCACAGGGGATCTTCACCGATCCACAGTCATATATTACTTACGCGACCGCGCTGGCTTATCGTGGCGAAAAAGCACGCCTCCAGCATTATCTCATTGAAAATAAGCCGCTGTTTACCACGGACGCACAAGAGAAAAGTTGGCTCTATCTGTTATCTAAATACAGCGCCAACCCCGTTCAGGCGTTGGCGAATCACACGGTACAGTTTGCCGATAACCGCCAGTATGTTGTTGGCGCAACGCTACCGGTGCTTTTAAAAGAAGGTCAGTACGACGCAGCGCAAAAACTGCTCGCCACCCTCCCCGCCAATGAAATGCTTGAGGAGCGTTATGCCGTTAGCGTAGCGACCCGTAACAAGGCTGAAGCTCTACGTCTGGCACGATTGCTGTATCAGCAAGAACCGGCAAATCTTACCCGCCTGGATCAACTGACCTGGCAACTGATGCAGAACGAGCAGTCACGCGAAGCTGCCGATTTATTGCTGCACCGCTATCCTTTCCAGGGCGATGCGCGTGTCAGCCAGACTCTAATGGCACGACTGGCGTCTCTGCTGGAAAGTCATCCTTACCTGGCGACGCCTGCGAAAGTGGCGATTTTATCGAAACCCTTGCCGCTGGCGGAGCAACGTCAGTGGCAAAGTCAGTTGCCGGGTATTGCAGATAATTGCCCGGCGATAGTCCGCCTGCTGGGCGATATGTCACCTTCCTACGATGCTGCGGCCTGGAACCGTCTGGCGAAGTGTTATCGGGACACGCTACCCGGTGTGGCGTTGTATGCATGGCTTCAGGCCGAACAACGACAACCGAACGCGTGGCAACATCGCGCGGTGGCTTATCAGGCATATCAGGTTGAGGACTACGCCACCGCACTGGCGGCCTGGCAGAAAATCAGCCTTCACGACATGAGCAATGAAGATCTACTTGCTGCCGCCAATACCGCTCAGGCAGCAGGAAATGGCGCGGCTCGCGATCGCTGGCTTCAGCAGGCAGAACAACGCGGGCTGGGAAACAATGCTCTGTACTGGTGGCTACATGCACAACGTTATATTCCTGGTCAGCCGGAACTCGCACTGAACGATCTCACGCGCTCAATTAACATTGCACCTTCTGCTAACGCTTACGTTGCGCGGGCGACGATTTATCGCCAACGTCATGATGTCTCTGCGGCGGTGAGCGATTTGCGCGCCGCTCTGGAACTGGAACCCAATAACAGCAATACCCAGGCGGCGCTCGGTTACGCCTTGTGGGATAGCGGTGATATCGCGCAATCGCGGGAAATGCTGGAACAGGCACATAAAGGATTGCCGGACGATCCGGCACTGATCCGACAACTGGCCTACGTGAACCAGCGTCTGGATGATATGCCTGCAACACAACAGTACGCCCGGCGGGTAATTGATGATATTGATAACCAGGCGCTGATAACCCCACTGACGCCGGGGCAAAATCAGCAACGCTTCAATTTCCGCCGTCTGCATGAAGATGTCGGTCGCCGCTGGACGTTCAGTTTCGATTCTTCCATCGGCTTGCGTTCCGGGGCGATGAGTACCGCTAACAACAATGTTGGCGGCGCTGCGCCAGGGAAAAGCTATCGTAGCTACGCGCAACTGGAAGCCGAGTACCGCATCGGGCGCAATATGCTGCTGGAAGGCGACCTGCTTTCGGTTTACAGCCGCGTCTTTGCCGATACCGGAGAAAACGGTGTAGCAATGCCGGTGAAAAATCCGATGTCCGGCACCGGCCTGCGCTGGAAGCCCCTGCGCGACCAAATCTTTTTCCTCGCCGTTGAACAGCAGTTGCCGCTGAACGGACAAAATGGCGCCTCCGATACCATGCTGCGCGCCAGTGCCTCGTTCTTTAACGGCGGCAAATACAGCGACGAGTGGCACCCGAACGGTTCAGGCTGGTTTGCCCAAAACCTGTATCTCGATGCGGCGCAATATGTCCGCCAGGATATTCAGGCGTGGACGGCAGATTATCGCGTGAGCTGGCATCAGAAGGTGGCGAACGGACAAACCATTGAGCCTTACGCTCACGTTCAGGACAACGGCTATCGTGATAAAGGCACTCAGGGCGCGCAGCTTGGCGGTGTTGGCGTGCGCTGGAATATCTGGACCGGCGAGACGCACTATGATGCCTGGCCGCACAAAGTCAGTCTCGGCGTCGAATATCAGCATACCTTTAAGGCGATTAATCAACGTAGCGGGGAGCGCAACAACGCGTTTCTCACCATTGGAGTGCACTGGTAAATGCGTAAGTTAATTTTCGTAATGCTGACACTGCTGCTGGTCAGCCCTTTTTCCTTTGCGATGAAAGGTATCATCTGGCAACCGCAAAATCGTGACAGTCAGGTCACCGACGCCCAGTGGCAGGGACTGATGAGTCAGTTGCATTTGCAAGGATTCGACACCCTGATTCTGCAATGGACCCGTTACGGCGATGCGTTCACCCAGCCAGAACAGCGTGCATTATTGTTCAGACGAGCAGCGGCAGCGCAGCACGCTGGCCTGAAGCTGATTGTTGGCCTGAATGCCGATCCGGAATTTTTTATGCATCAGAAGCAGTCATCTGCGGCGCTGGAGAGCTATCTTAATCGCCTGCTGGCGGCCGATCTCCAGCAAGCCAGATTATGGAGCGCCGCACCGGGCGTAACGCCGGATGGCTGGTACATCAGTGCGGAAATTGACGATCTGAACTGGCGCAGCGAAGCCGCCCGTCAGCCATTGCTGAAATGGTTAAACAATGCTCAGCGACTGCTTAGTGATGTTTCGGCAAAACCGGTTTATATCAGTAGTTTCTTCGCCGGAAATATGTCGCCCGATGGCTATCGGCAACTGCTGGAACAAGTTAAAGCAACCGGCGTTAATGTCTGGGTACAGGATGGCAGCGGCGTGGATAAACTCACCGCCGGGCAGCGCGAACGTTATCTGCAAGCCAGTGCAGATTGCCAGACGGCTTCACCCGCCAACGGCATTGTTTATGAATTGTTTGTCGCGGGCAAAGGTAAAACGTTTGAAGCTAAACCAAAACCAGATGCGGAGATCGCCTCACTATTAGCAAAACGCTCCTCCTGCGGCAAGGACTTGCTCTATTTCTCCCTGCGCTATTTGCCCGTCGCGCGTGGCATCCTCGAATATTAATTGTTTAAGGGAGTAACTTTGCTTGCTCCCTTCCTTTTCACTTTCCTAATCAGAATCCTGTTTGTATTAATTGTTTAGCAGATTCTCTTTTTTCAACGCATTTTATGCGTCTCGGTTTTGCCCCACTACGACCTGCATAGCCAATAAGAAGATAGCCGTGACACAAATAATCGGTGTAGCCACTACTCAGAGGCATTATATAGTTATATTCATGCCACTATATAACCTGTAAATAAGAACAATCATTCATTGATTGCAATAACATCAGCATATTCCTTTACACAGGAATAAAACCTTTTATTTAATAAACAAAGAGAGTCAAAGATGAGTAAAATTACAGGCGTTTTAGTTGACAACCATATCTATGATATTAACAATGATATGAAGAATGGTTACCATTTTCCTAACTGCTTGTTTCCAGGCGCCACCTTTAAGATGGTTATTGATAATGACCCGGTTAATAATGACAAGGTAAAATGGAGCTGTAGCACTGATGCAGACAATAATGTTCTGGCGGTCAGTCAGGATGGCACAGTAACTTTTCCTGACGTTGACGAAAAGTGTATTGGGAAGATTTTTGCTATTTTCGCCACTGATAAATCAACGAACAAAACTGCCGGTATTTATATTTTTACTGTTAAGCGTTTTTTTAAATACAGTATTGAAACTTATAATTCAATTCAAAAGATTTTACCATGGGTTGAGAGCATGAACGGAGAATTTCCTGAAGCACAGGATATCGATAGTTACGATTATAATGATCATAATTCAGGTCATATTATCTCGCGAGAAGTTAACGCAGGTCTTTACCAGGAGTGGGGCAATGTAGCTAATAGTGGATGGAATACAAATAATGAGATTGGCGGTATTTGTAGAATTTACGCTTTTAATAAAGAAAATAATATTTATTATTGGCTGAAAAATGATGGAGTCAGACAGGTATTGAGCGGGGGAGACACCGCTCAGGCAGTCGCATCCTACGGTGAATCGATCAACTGATTGTGCTTTTTGTCCACTATCATTTGTATTATTACAGCGTAAACATTCACTGAAATTATAAAATTAAACTTACGCATAACCACCCGTTCAGCGGGTGGTTCTCATTTTATCAGCGATGTGTACGAAGGTTAAAAATAAACAAACTTAATATTTCATTTTTATTTTTCTATAAACTATCAACTCTCGATATCAAATACCCACCTATACCGCCAATATCCGTTTCATCACAAAATGCTGGCGGCATTTCTCACCGAAAACTTTATTGCTACTGTTCAAAACGCAAATGAGGTAATCCCCTGCTCCACTTGCCAAAAAAATTTACCCGCACTATAAAAAAGCAGCCCGTATAAACATACGGACTGCCATATTTCACTCGATTCAAAAGTAATTATTTTTAATGTGGTGCACTTCGTGACAATAAGTTAATTACCAACACTCCGGCACAAATCAACATCATGCCTATAATGGCTGGCAGATCCAACCGCTGGCCGAAAAATCCCCAGGACAGTAAACTAATCAGGACGATACCGACTCCTGACCAGATAGCATAAGCAATCCCTGTAGGAATATAAGCCAGCGTCTGAGCTAATAACCAGAATGATGCACAGTAACAAATAATTGTACCAACAGAGGGCCATAACCGTGTAAAACCCTCTGAAAACTTCATTAAAGTTGTACCAATGACTTCTGCAAGTATTGCGCCACCAAGATAAATATAAGGGTTCATAGCATATTCTTTCCTGTTAATACCGGAGCGAATTGTACTACAGTTTGAACTTAACTCACCGGATTCATTCTGGTGCATTCATTGATGTTCTTCATCAGTGCTTCAGGAAATGGGCGGATGGGAATCCATAGAAATGGTGCGTAGATATACTCACCTTGCACCTAATCATTTGACGGAGCACGCGGGGAAAATAGACGACATTTTTGGTGATGATGTCCCAGATATGTCCCACTCTGGAATTATGGAGGAGATAAAGAAGGCGTAACTGATTGAATTTTAATGGCGCGCCCTGCAGGATTCGAACCTGCGGCCCACGACTTAGAAGGTCGTTGCTCTATCCAACTGAGCTAAGGGCGCATTGATACCACAATGTGCGTGTAATCGCGTGAATTATACGGTCAACCCTTGCTGAGTCAATGGCTTTTGAACCGGTTGCTGAACAAGTGTACGACCGCATCTGATTTACCTCACTACGGCGGCAAACCAACGACGGTTATCATTATCGCCAGGTACAGAAGGTTTTACTTTTCAGAAAACGAAAACTGACAGCACGCCCCGCTTCTGACAAAATAGACGCATCCCCTTCGACCTACGTAACAGATGGAATCCTCTCTCTGATGGCAGCAAAGATTATTGACGGTAAAACGATTGCGCAGCAGGTGCGCTCTGAAGTTGCTCAAAAAGTTCAGGCGCGCGTTGCGGCCGGACTGCGGGCGCCAGGACTGGCCGTTGTGCTGGTGGGTAGCAACCCTGCATCGCAAATTTATGTCGCAAGCAAACGCAAGGCTTGTGAAGAAGTCGGGTTCGTCTCCCGCTCCTATGACCTCCCGGAAACCACCAGCGAAGCAGAACTGCTTGAGCTTATCGATGCGCTGAACGCCGACAACACCATTGACGGCATTCTGGTGCAGTTGCCGCTTCCGGCGGGAATTGACTACATCAAAGTGCTGGAACGTATTCACCCGGACAAAGACGTGGACGGTTTCCATCCTTATAACGTCGGTCGTCTGTGCCAGCGCGCGCCGCGTCTGCGTCCTTGCACTCCGCGCGGTATCGTCACGCTGCTTGAGCGTTACAACATTGATACCTTTGGTCTTAATGCTGTGGTGATTGGCGCATCAAATATCGTCGGTCGCCCGATGAGCATGGAACTGCTGCTGGCAGGTTGCACCACCACCGTGACCCACCGTTTCACTAAAAATCTGCGTCATCATGTAGAAAACGCCGATCTGTTGATCGTTGCCGTCGGCAAGCCGGGCTTTATTCCTGGTGACTGGATCAAAGAAGGCGCAATTGTGATTGATGTCGGCATCAACCGTCTGGAAAATGGCAAAGTTGTGGGCGACGTAGTGTTTGAAGAAGCGGCTAAGCGCGCTTCTTACATTACGCCCGTTCCCGGCGGCGTTGGCCCGATGACGGTTGCCACGCTGATTGAAAACACGCTCCAGGCGTGCGTTGAATATCATGATCCACAGGGTGAGTAACATGGCGACATTTTCTTTAGGTAAACATCCGCACGTTGAGCTGTGCGACTTGCTGAAACTGGAAGGCTGGAGCGAAAGCGGCGCGCAGGCGAAAATCGCGATCGCCGAAGGCCAGGTGAAAGTCGACGGCGCGGTTGAAACACGCAAACGTTGCAAAATCGTCGCCGGTCAGACAGTGAGTTTTGCAGGCCACAGCGTACAGGTTGTTGCCTGATCCCACTTCGGCCTGCCGGTATGCAGGCCGATTCTCTTTTCAGACCTTTGCCCTCTTCGTCGCTTTCATCCATGCTGATAGCGTCGACATTTTGCCGAAGCGATCATCATGCCAACCGTTATTACTCACGCCGCCGTTCCCCTTTGTATTGGTTTAGGCCTAGGCTCGAAAATCATCCCTCCGCGTCTGTTATTTGCCGGAATCGTCCTAGCGATGCTGCCAGACGCGACGTATTGTCGTTTAAATTTGGCGTTGCTTACGGCAATGTCTTTGGTCATCGCGGGTTTACCCATTCGCTGGTGTTTGCGTTTGTTGTCCCGTTACTATGCGTACTTATTGGTCGACGATGGTTCAGGGCTGGGCTGATTCGCTGCTGGCTGTTTTTAACCGTCTCGTTGCTCTCGCACAGCTTGCTGGATTAGGTAACCACTGGCGGTAAAGGCGTTGGCTGGCTGTGGCCGTGGTCAGATGAACGCTTTTTCGCTCCCTGGCAGGTGATTAAAGTCGCGCCGTTTGCATTGTCTCGTTACACCACGCCATACGGGCATCAGGTGATTATTTCTGAATTGATGTGGGTGTGGTTGCCGGGAATGGTGCTGATGGGAATGCTGTGGTGGCGCAGGCGATAACCGGATGCGAGAACTCGCATCCGGCAATAGAGTAATTACTTACGACGCCAGGTGGTTCCTTGCGGACCATCTTCCAGCACGATCCCCATCTCGTTAAGACGGTCACGCGCCGCATCTGCTGCCGCCCAGTCTTTCGCTTTACGGGCATCCAGACGTTGTTGAATTAACGCTTCTATCTCAGCCACTTCACTATCGTCTGCCTGCGCGCCGCTTTGCAGGAACGCTTCCGGTTCTTGCTCCAGCAGCCCCAGCACAGCAGAAAGTTTACGCAGGTGAGACGCCATTGCGTTCGCCGCTGCCATATCTTCTGCTTTCAGGCGGTTCACTTCACGCGCCATATCAAACAGCACGGAATAGGCTTCCGGGGTGTTGAAATCGTCGTCCATCGCCTCAATAAAGCGCGCTTCAAACGCTTCGCCACCGGCAGGTGCAACGGTTTTGTCTGTGCCGCGCAGCGCGGTATAGAGACGCTCCAGCGCCGCACGCGCCTGCTTCAGGTTCTCTTCGCTGTAGTTCAGCTGGCTACGATAGTGACCCGACATCAGGAAGTAACGCACGGTTTCGGCGTCGTAGTATTTCAGCACATCGCGCACGGTAAAGAAGTTACCCAGCGATTTGGACATCTTCTCGCGGTCAACCATCACCATGCCGGAGTGCATCCAGTAGTTTACATACTGACCATCATGCGCACAGGTGGACTGGGCAATTTCGTTCTCGTGGTGCGGGAACATCAGGTCAGAACCGCCGCCGTGGATATCAAAGTGGTTACCCAACTGTTTGCAGTTCATTGCTGAACACTCAATGTGCCAGCCTGGACGACCCGCGCCCCACGGAGACGGCCAGCTTGGTTCGCCCTCTTTAGACATCTTCCACAGAACGAAGTCCATCGGGTTGCGTTTGTCGTCGACCACGTCAACGCGCGCGCCTGCCTGCAGCTGGTCAAGATCCTGACGCGACAGCACGCCATAAGTTGGATCGGTCGGTACGTCGAACATCACGTCGCCGTTGTCCGCCACATAAGCGTGACCTTTGGCGATCAGTTGCTCAGTGAGTTCAATAATTTCTGCGATATGGTGCGTCGCGCGTGGCTCCATATCCGGGCGCAGAATGTTCAAAGCATCAAAATCTTTGTGCATTTCGGCGATCATGCGATCCACCAGCGCCACAAAGCTTTCGCCATTTTCATTGGCGCGTTTGATGATTTTATCGTCGATATCGGTAATGTTGCGCACATACTTCAGCTTGTAGCCGAGGAAACGCAGGTAGCGTGCAACCACGTCAAAGGCAACAAAGGTACGCCCGTGACCGATATGACAGAGGTCGTAAACGGTGATTCCACACACGTACATGCCGACTTCCCCGGCGTGAATAGGCTTAAATTCCTCTTTTTGGCGTGTCAGAGTATTGAAGATTTTTAGCATCGAAGATTCCGTTTAGACATGTGTGGGTAATTGAGTTGCGTATAATACCCATATTTCCCGCGCGAATCAGCATACATTGCGAGATGATCCGATCGTGCGGTTATGCTATAACACCACCCTATATATGACCCGAACCGGGTTGAAGCACCAATCAAACGGAACAGGATGCAAAAATGGTTACTTTCCACACCAATCACGGCGATATTGTCATCAAAACTTTTGACGATAAAGCACCTGAAACAGTTAAAAACTTCCTGGACTACTGCCGCGAAGGTTTTTACAACAACACCATTTTCCACCGTGTTATCAACGGTTTTATGATTCAGGGCGGCGGTTTTGAACCGGGCATGAAACAAAAAGCCACCAAAGAACCGATCAAAAACGAAGCCAACAACGGTCTGAAAAACACCCGTGGTACGCTGGCAATGGCCCGTACTCAGGCTCCGCACTCTGCAACTGCACAGTTCTTCATCAACGTGGTTGATAACGACTTCCTGAACTTCTCTGGCGAAAGCCTGCAAGGTTGGGGCTACTGCGTGTTTGCTGAAGTGGTTGAAGGCATGGACGTGGTAGACAAAATCAAAGGTGTTGCAACCGGTCGTAGCGGTATGCACCAGGACGTGCCAAAAGAAGACGTTATCATTGAAAGCGTGACCGTTAGCGAGTAATCGTGGCGACACTCTTTATTGCAGATCTTCATCTCTGCGTGGAAGAACCGGCGATCACCGCCGGTTTTCTGCGTTTTTTAGCGGGAGAAGCCCGCAAGGCCGACGCGCTGTATATTCTTGGCGATCTGTTTGAAGCGTGGATTGGCGACGACGATCCCAACCCACTCCATCGCGAGATAGCAGCAGCGATCAAAGCGGTGTCCGATTCCGGCGTTCCCTGTTATTTCATTCATGGCAACCGTGATTTTCTGCTCGGCAAACGCTTTGCCCGTGAAAGCGGCATGACGTTATTGCCGCAAGAAAAGGTGCTCGAACTTTATGGTCGTCGGGTGCTGATTATGCATGGCGACACGCTGTGCACCGATGATGCGGGTTATCAGGCTTTTCGCGCCAAAGTCCACAAACCGTGGCTGCAAACACTGTTCCTCACCCTGCCGTTGTTTGTACGCAAACGCATTGCCGCGCGAATGCGAGCGAATAGTAAAGAAGCCAACAGCAGCAAATCGCTGGCGATCATGGACGTTAACCAAAACGCGGTGGTCAGTGCGATGGAAAAGCATCAGGTGCAATGGCTGATCCACGGGCATACGCATCGCCCGGCGGTGCATGAACTTATCGCCAATCAGCAACCTGCTTTTCGCGTGGTACTGGGTGCCTGGCATACTGAAGGTTCAATGGTGAAAGTCACGGCGGATGACGTTGAGCTAATCCATTTCCCGTTTTAATAACGCACAAGTTTGCTGATTCCACAGCCACGCAACCGTTTTCCTTGCTCTCTTTCCGTGCTATTCTCTGTGCCCTCTAAAGCCGAGAGTTGTGCACCACAGGAGTTTTAAGACGCATGTCTTCCCGCAATAATCCGGCGCGTGTCGCCATCGTGATGGGGTCCAAAAGTGACTGGGCTACCATGCAGTTCGCCGCCGAAATCTTCGAAATCCTGAATGTCCCGCACCACGTTGAAGTGGTTTCTGCTCACCGCACCCCCGATAAACTGTTCAGCTTTGCCGAAAGCGCCGAAGAGAATGGTTATCAGGTGATTATTGCGGGCGCGGGCGGCGCAGCGCATCTGCCAGGCATGATTGCCGCCAAAACGCTGGTGCCGGTGCTGGGCGTGCCAGTACAGAGCGCCGCACTGAGCGGTGTCGATAGCCTCTACTCCATCGTACAAATGCCGCGTGGCATTCCGGTGGGTACGCTGGCGATTGGTAAAGCGGGCGCGGCAAACGCGGCGTTGCTGGCAGCACAAATTCTTGCGACTCATGATAAAGAACTGCACCAGCGTCTGAATGACTGGCGCAAAGCTCAGACCGACGAAGTGCTGGAAAACCCGGATCCGCGAGGTGCGGCATGAAACAGGTTTGCGTCCTCGGTAACGGGCAGTTAGGCCGTATGCTGCGTCAGGCAGGCGAACCGTTAGGCATTGCTGTCTGGCCGGTCGGGCTGGACGCTGAACCTGCGGCGGTGCCTTTTCAACAAAGCGTGATTACCGCTGAGATCGAACGCTGGCCGGAAACTGCATTAACCCGCGAGCTGGCGCGCCATCCGGCCTTTGTGAACCGCGATGTGTTCCCGATTATTGCCGACCGTCTGACTCAGAAGCAGCTTTTCGATAAGCTCCACCTGCCGACCGCGCCGTGGCAGTTACTTGCCGATCGCAGCGAGTGGCCTGCGGTGTTTGATCGTTTAGGTGAGCTGGCGATTGTTAAGCGTCGCACTGGTGGCTATGACGGTCGCGGTCAATGGCGTTTACGCGCCGATGAAACCGAACAGTTACCGGCAGAGTGTTACGGCGAATGTATTGTCGAGCAGGGCATTAACTTCTCTGGTGAAGTGTCGCTGGTTGGCGCGCGCGGCTTTGATGGCAGCACCGTGTTTTATCCGCTGACGCATAACCTGCATCAGGACGGTATTTTGCGCACCAGCGTCGCTTTCCCGCAGGCCAATGCACAGCAACAGGCGCAGGCCGAAGAGATGCTGTCGGCGATTATGCAGGAGCTGGGCTATGTAGGCGTGATGGCGATGGAGTGTTTTGTCACCCCGCAAGGTCTGCTGATCAACGAACTGGCTCCGCGTGTGCATAACAGTGGTCACTGGACGCAAAACGGCGCCAGCATCAGCCAGTTTGAGCTGCATCTGCGGGCAATTACCGACCTGCCGTTACCGCAACCGGTAGTGAATAGTCCGTCGGTGATGATCAACCTGATTGGTAGCGATGTGAATTATGACTGGCTGAAACTGCCGCTGGTGCACCTGCACTGGTACGACAAAGAAGTCCGTCCGGGGCGTAAAGTGGGGCATCTGAATTTGACCGACAGCGATACATCGCGTCTGACCGCGACGCTGGAAGCCTTAATCCCGCTGCTGCCGCCGGAATATGCCAGCGGCGTGATTTGGGCGCAGAATAAATTCAGTTAATCAGGTACTCATTTTCTTGCCGGATGCGGCGTGAACGCCTTATCC